>JAISNV010000002.1 GCA_031276035.1 Bacteroidales bacterium
CCGGGTAGAGGGGAGCCGGATAATTTTTACCGCCGGGGAAACGACCGCCGCCTTTGAAGTCCTTGAAACCGCCCAAATCCTGACCAACCGGACGGAGGAGGCCGAAATCATCGTAACCCTTGCGGAAAACGGCGGCTTGCAGGTGAAATGCCGCCCCTAAATACTCCCTTGCCGAAAATTCTTAATACCTGTTATACTTTACCTAATGAATAGGCCAAAATTATGATCGTTGCTTAAAATGGTTCCTTTACAGAAAGGGTAGATATAAATTTTGAGTAAGTAGATTTTATGGAGGATAAATTTTATGCCAATACCTTCTGAATCATTGTCTGGATTAAAACTTAACGATGGATGGGAAGTAATTGAAAAACTTAGTAAACATCCAGGTGCAACCGGAGGCAGTTTTTCATGTGGCTATAAAGTTAAAAATAATAAGAATGTTGCTTATTTGAAAGCACTCGATTTTTCTGAGGCATTTAAAGATCCTGATCCACCTAGACGTCTTCAAATTCTTACAGAGGCATATAACTTTGAAAGAGATCTATTATTAAAATGCAAATCTAACCATTTGACAAAAATTGTTACTCCTGTCACAGATGGATCAATAGATGTGCAGGGTTTTCCTATTGGTATAGGAAAAGTTTATTATATTATATTTGACCTTGCTGATGGAGATATACGAAAAATACGAGATACTTTTCAGAAAATTGATTTGGCTTTTTCATTTAGAGCCTTACATAATACTGCCGTTGGGCTGGAACAGTTACATAGATCGGGCATAGCACATCAAGACTTAAAACCTTCCAATATTATGGGGTTTAAAGAAGTTTATAAAGTGGGAGATTTAGGCCGTTCTTCAGACATAAATAAACCATTTTGGTATGATCGGATTCAATTTCCTGGAGATAGGAATTATTCCCCATTGGAGCAATATTATGGTTTTCATTTCTCAAATGATTTTAACGAAAAATATGCATCAGATATGTATTTATTTGGCAGCCTTTTTTATTTTTTCTTTTCTGGCTTATCTGCTTCACAAGTTTTACTTGAAAAAGCTCGAAGATTAGGTATATCTATTGTCAGTGATTTTGACGCGGATATTCCAGAATGGGAAAGAGCATTTTCTGAGACATTAGTTGATTTATCTAAATCATTAAAAAGTTTGCTAGCTAAAGATAGAGTAGATGATATTATATTACTAGTTAAATATTTATGCCATCCCGATCCAAGAAAAAGAGGGTTCCCTAAAAACATAGCGACTCAGAACCAACAATATAGCTTCATACGTTTTATTTCTAAACTGGACATTTTTGCCAAAGAAGCGGAACTTGGAATAATATGAAACTAGATATCGAATATAACAATCGGCAAGTTATTCCGCGTTGGCTTACACATCATAGTTGTAGAAAAATAATTATGCCACAAAATGTTATAATATTGAAACCAACTGAAGTTGAAATAGCTAATCATGAAAAATTGATAGAAGAATGGAAATCAAATAAAACAAATAGTTTTTCAATACAGTTAATTGCCAGCTCGGAAGTTCTTGGACTAACTAAAACAGAATCATTTAAAGAAGCCGTTTCATTAGTAAAAAAACAAAAGGATATACTCAATGAAAATTTATTATTAAAAGATTTCTTGCATGAAGATTACGATGATGATATAGGGGCCGTTTTATTAAATTCAATTGATATTAGAAATTCAATTAGAGATATAAAATCAAAATTAATGATATTTAGCAATGATCCTATACTTTGGATAGATATGGCCTATTTTTACACAATTTCTGGTCATAAGTCAAAAGCTGACAAATGTATTCGCGTGGCTCTGTCGTTTAATAACTGTAATCCACATATTATACGTTCATCATCTAGGTATTATGTTCTTTGCGAAGATCCTGAAAAGGCTTTATACATTATCAGAAGTTCTCCAAACTTTAAAAGAAATCCATTGCTTTTGTCATCAGAGATTGCAATTTCCGAAGGATTTGGTCTTAAAAGCAAAGGCATAAAAAATGGCTTGATGTTAATCCAAGATGGAAATAATTCAAAGAAATTGTTGTCAGAATTAAATATAGCGATAGCAACACTTGAATGTAACAGCGGAAATTTAAAAAAAGGAAAAAAATATATAGCCGAATCATTATTTGGCATAAATGAAAATACATTAGCACAAATTCAATATTTATCAAAGAAAAATGATATTAATTTTTTGCCAGATCAATTTAATATTCCTTGTAAATTTGAAGTGGATGCATGGTATAATTATTATAATCATAATTATGTGGAAGCTGCCGATCAGTCGGAAAAATGGTTTAATTTTCATCCATTTTCTACTAGGCCGATAGTATTAAATAGTTACATACAGGGTACTATTTTAAATAAACATAAAGAGGCGGTAGATATAATAAATCGGTCTTTATTATTATCGCCAACTAATAGTATTCTATTAAATAACAAAGCATTTTCTTTGGCAAAGTTAGATAAAATTGATGAAGCTCGTGAATGTATAAATAAAATTGGAAGTGCTTTAGAGGACGGCTTCGATCAAGATGATTTTAATGTATTGAAAGCAACCATGGGTCTTATTGAATATCGGTCTGGAAATCAGAAAGATGGCAATAGGCTTTACAATGAATCGTATGAATATTTTAAGCGAAATAATGAGTACACTTTAGAGGCTCGAGCATTGTTTTTCTGGTCTTTGGAAGAAGCAAAATATAATCAGGAGAATGCAAAAAAACTTCGTGCTCAAGCAGATGAGCTTGGGAAAAAATATAAAATATATGAAATTGAAGAGTTGTTGAAAAATAATAAATTGAAGTAATATCATCTTTATAGGTGCCTCCGGAGAAATAATAGATTTTAAATTTTTACTAAGACATCATGAGAATGTGCCAATTTCCGTTTTTCCTTTTTCGATAAATGAAGCTAAAACAGATTTTCTGAAAACAATTATATTCCCCGTTCTATCCATCCCACCCTTTCCCAACAATCTCCATAACTGCAACAAAAACATCTGTCAACATCTTAATCAAATTGAGACGGCAACGTATCCAGTTCCTGTCCAATCACCTTTAAGTTTTCGATGATGCCGATATGCTGGGGGCAAACCTGTTCGCACTTCCCACAAGCAACACAGTCCGATGCCTTTCCTCCCTTCAATACTTCAACCGCATATTGCAGTTGAGCCGCCGGCAAATCATTATAAACCATCTTGCGGTTATATGCGCCGAAAATTTTGGGGATAGGAATGTTCCGCGGACAGCCCTCCACGCAGTATTGACAAGCCGTACAAGGTATATTATCGATCTTGCCAATCGCTTCCCGTGCTTTTTCTATGACCCGCAATTCATCCCGGTTAAG
>JAISNV010000003.1 GCA_031276035.1 Bacteroidales bacterium
AACTTGAGCCACAGCGGAATGAAGAAATTTAACCACAACGGCGCACCAAGGCACACGAAGGGTGAGCTTCCCCGGCTTTATTCGCCTCTTTTCTGTCCCACAAGGGAACGCCTTGCTTAAAGACGGCCTTGTAGCCTCATCTGCCGGGTCCGGCCCAAAAGGGCTTCACGTTCGGACTACACCGTATGGGGATTCACCTTGCCTTGGCCTACCAGATCATAGCAGAGGGTTTTCCCCATCGGGGCAAGAAACATCTCCGCTTTTTTATTATAAAAATCGGCGACTTCCTCCGGCGTCATTCCGGCTGTTTCATCCTGAAGCTTTAAGCGTATGGCGTGTATTTCCCTGTTATGCTAAATCCTGCCCAAAACAATATATTTTTACAAAAATTGTTAAAAAACGCTTGACAAAAAAAACAAGACAATATAATATTGAAACATATGACAAGGAGTAAAGGCTAAAATGAACGAATTCGCCTCTTTTTTAAAGGGAATTAGATTGAAATCAAAGTATACGCAAACTCAATTTGCTGCAAAATTAGGGATTGATACGGCTGCATTAAGTAAGATTGAAAATGGGAAGAAAGAATTTGATCCCAAGAAATTGGAGATTCTTTCTGAAGAATTTGATATCAATTTGGAGGAACTTAAATTAAAATATTTTGGAGAAAAAATAGCATTGGAATTATATAAAAATAAATGCCCTGCAAAGACATTTGAAATAGCTGAAGAAAAATATCATTGTTTTGAGGTAAATGTTTGAAATGAGTGAAGAACTGTTGCAAAGAGACTTAATAAAACATCCTCAAAAAATCGGCAAATGGAATTTTTATAATATCGGATCAACTTCTATTAAATCATTAAAGGAGTATAATATTATTAGAAATGTTGATTATGGCAATGAAGAAAGGAAGAAAGTTGATGGAATAATTGTTCTAGAAAAAAAGGTTATTGCAATAATCGAATATAAAAAACCTTCTGAATTTAAATCCATTAAGCAAAAGGAACGAGCCATCGAACAAGAACTGATTGTCGCTAGAAAATTAAGGACAAATATCTTTATTGCTACAGATACAATTGATACTATTTGGATTAATGTTAATACTGGAAATCGAATTCTTGATGAAAATAAACGTCCTTTAAGCCAAAAATTTGATCCTAGTGATGAAAATATATCCCAACTGATTGAAAAAATTATGACGTCGATTAATGAAACAAATGATCAAATTAAGCCAAAAAAACTAGTGAATCCGACAGACTTGGCCAAACAAGTCTGGCAAGATATCTGGTCAGTTAGTGGTGCAACACCTGAAAATTGTCTTTATACATTTGTTGAATTATTTATTTTTAAATATTTGAGCGACTTAAATGTATTACAGGGGATTTATAATTTTGATAAACTTTATGACAATTTTAAACAAAATACGGAAGATGAAGTTTTGGAAACCTATGCAAATATAATACGCCCAAAAATTAAAGACCTTTTTCCGGAGAACCCAACGGATAAAACAACAATAATAAATGGTACTATCTTTGTTAGCAAAGATCAAAAGGCGATTAGTGGTTATAGCGCTGTTTTTAAAAAAATATTAGGTAAATTCAAAGATTATGGGAAATTGGAGCATATAGACTATGATTTTAAGAGCCAGTTGTTTGAAAGCTTCCTAAAAGAAAGCATTAGTAAAAAAAATTGGGGGCAATATTTTACACCCTTGAAAATTGTTCGGGCAATTGTCGAAATGGCAAAAGATGAAATTGTTGAAGGGAAAAAAATATGTGACCCGGCATGTGGTGTTGGAAAATTCTTGCTTGAACCAATTATTCCGCGTTTGTATCAATTTTTTAAAATTTCTAAAGGCGAATTAAAACCAAAAATTGAAATATACGGATTTGATAAGGGGTTTGACCGAGAGGAACAGAAAACTATTATTCTAGCAAAAGCTAATATGCTTATATATTTTTCAGACTTAATAAAAGAAAATTTTGGACTTACTAAGCAATTTTCCAATCTATTTAATAATAGTTTTTTATTAAAGACAAATTCAATATTAGGAACTTTATCTGACCCGGTACAGAATGAATATGATCTAATATTAACTAATCCGCCATACGTAACAAGCGGAAGCAGTAATTTAAAAGATGAAATAAAAAAAGATGGTGAATTGGAAAAATATTTCAAAATAAATGCCTTGGGTGTTGAAGGTCTGTTTGTAGAATGGATTATAAGAGCACTTAAACATGGCGGAAAGGCATTTGTTGTTATACCTGATGGTATTTTGAACAGACAACATGATAAAAGTCTAAGAAAATTTATAATGGATGAATGTTACATAGACGGTATCATTTCCTTACCGATTAATACTTTTTTTACTACAAATAAGAAAACCTATATTTTATGTATTACAAAAAAACATGAAAAAGATGAAATGCAAGAAGATCCAATATTTACATATTTGGTCAGTGAAATTGGTGAAACTAGGGATGTGTATAGATTTGAAATAGATCAAAACGATCTTCAAGAAGCAGTTACTTTGTTTTCTTTTTTTAAAAATAATAAGAAAGCATTTGGAAAAATTAATAAAGATAAAAGATGTAAAATTATTGATTTTTCTGAATTTAATAATAACTATATGCGCAGTTGGATTGTTGATAATTTCTGGTCAGAGCAAGAAAGAATTGAACTTGGTTTATTAGAAAGAGATAAAATTTTTGACATTCCGGAATTCTCTTTGTTTATAGGTGAAATTTCTAATAATTTATTAGATTTACAAAGTGAATTGAACGAATTAGACGAAAAAAAAAACAGTGAAATAAAATATAATAACTATAAAATCACAGACTTGTTTGAACCAAAACTTGGAAATCCTAAATATACAAGAAAATATGCTGAAAAAAATAAAGGCAAATACCCTGTGTATGCAGCAAGTAATAATGAACCACTGGCTTATATTTCAACATATGATTATGATGGTGATCATCTAACATGGGCAAGAAATGGGTTTGCCGGTTATATGTTATCAATGACAGGAAAATTTTCAGTAAACTATGATCGGGGAATTCTTATACCCAGAAATAAAGAAATAATTATTGATTATGTCAAATATATATTAGAACCAATATTAAGAAATATTGCCGTTGGAAGAAGAGATGTTTCCGGAAAAGATGAATTCACTAAATTATATTTATCAACTATGGCAGAACAAATTATCCCTGTTCCCATAAATGCAAATAATGAAATATCTAAAGAATTACAATTAGAAATAATAAGTGAATATAGATTCATATATGAATTAAAACAAGAATTGCTTGGCCTTGTAGCAGATTTGAAAAAAATTAACATAAGATTCGTATATGATAAAAATCAGTTCATATATGAACCCATTGTCAAATATTTTGATTTGGTAAAAGGAAATCCGCTATTCACTAATAAATATATTAAAAATCATCAGGGTATATATCCGGTTTATTCATCCCAAACTTCAGATAACGGTATTCTAGGATCGATAAGTACTTATGATTTTGATAATACATGTTTAACATGGACAACTGATGGAATTTATGCCGGGACAGTTTTTTTACGCAATGGAAAATTTAGTATGACCACTCATTGTGGGGCATTGATATTAAATGGAAAAGAAAATATAGATCTATCCTATGTATATCATTATTTAAGGAATAATTTGAAAAAGACAGCGGTCGGAGAACAAAACAAGCGAGTAACGATTGATATAATGAAAACGGTTAAAATACCGATACCTTATGAATCTAATAAAATAAATTTGAAAAAACAAATAGAAATAGCTAATAAGTATAATAAGGTTGAAGAAATAAGAAATAATATCATTGTTCAAATTTCAAAAATATTAGAAATTGATCCAATAGTAAAACGACAATAATGAAAAAAGGGCAGGACTTCGCATAACAGGACTGTTTACGCTTCGCCGCCAGTAGGCGGCTCGGCCTCCGCAACGGCTAGGTCATTCCGCTACGCTCCATTCCCACGCCGTTGCTACGGCACATTTTGCCAGCCCTGGTCTT
>JAISNV010000004.1 GCA_031276035.1 Bacteroidales bacterium
TTGGAATGGTTAAAATAGTAATCCACGTATGCCAGTTTTTGTTTGGGGATACCAAGTCCCAGTGTGTCGGCATTGTAGAAGAAAAGAATCGCCCGCAGCAAAGTGCTTTTTCCGACGCCTTGCGTACCGATAAAGTGGATATTACCGTCGAGATTTATTTCGGCATATTTGATTTGCGCACTGTTGATAAATATAATTTTATTCAGGTATCTCATACTTAATTACAAATTAATATAATACATTGTCATATTTCCATTTAGCTATTTTTATATCATCTATTGTTGCAATAAAATCTTTATAATGCTCATTAATTTCGGAATTTCGTATCCTATATAAAAAGTCATTAACCAAATATAATCCTGCTTGATATTGAGGCATTTCTATTTTATTGTTGATATCCCATATTTCGCTATTTCGTTCAGCAATATGTATATAAGGAATTAAAACAGTTTCTTCAATAATAGCAAGATATTTCTTAATTGAGCTCCATCCGTTTTTATCTATATCATTCAAATGAATTGCAGATAATCCTATTAGTAACATTAATTCTGTAAATTGAGTAGCCAAACGACACGCCCTAAATCCCCCATAAAAAAGAGGCTTTATTTTGTAAAAAATCTTTTTTAATTGTTTGTTGTCTTCACAGGTGGCATAAAGCAAAAACCACAATAAATAAGCAAAAGTTATTTGGTATTTTTGTTCTCCAAATTGAAACGAAACCCAAGGATCGCTACTATGTTCCGAAGCAAAAAAAGTCGGTAATTCATTGTTTATTCTTTGTAATTCTTGTATAAATCGACCTAATATTGTAGTTTTATTAATCTCTGTAATACTGTTTGTATCTACGTGTTTTAAGTCGAACCAATAAAATAACGCAATAAAGTCTTTTGGAAATTCAAATGTATTTATCAGTTTTTTGGATTCTTCAGAATCTTTTGATAGTCTATCATAGAGAACTTCATGTATTAAATTCCCCAAACTTTCAATTACTTCATTTTGATTTTTATTTCTGTAACTTAATCCAAAAACATGAACAAATACCTGTTTGCCTATGCTCCCCCAATGTTTAGTAATAAATTTTTCAACTAATTCTTGTGAAAGCCAATTCGGCACTTCCGAACTATGAATGTTGATTAAGTAAGCGGACAGGAAGGATAATTCATATTGATTTTCATAGATTGCTCTTAAACCTCTATTTGAAATTTCTAATATAAAACCATATTGCTCTATTAAGACTGCACGCATAAAAGGTTTCATATTTTTAAGCAAATTATAATTTAGGTTATACCCTTGTTTATCTTGCACTAAAAACAAACTTTCTACAAGAGGATCTGAAATACTGTGAGCATATTGAGCAGAACGAAATATCTCTATCCATTCGTCAGTGCTTTTGAATTGATTTTTGTTAAAGTGATTGTCTTTATAATAATCTGAGTTAAGAGAATCAATAAGTTTCGCAAATATTTTATTACAGAGTGATTGTCCCGTTTTTTGTTTAAAGTTTTTCAGGATTGTTTTTTTATCTTCGCCTTTATAACATGTTCTTGTTGCAATAATAAAAAGATTTGCCAATGTAATCAAGTTCTCTTTAAAATAATCAGATAATTCTACAATTAGCTCATTGAATTTTTTGATAGCATCATCTCTTTTTAATGAAATATAACCCTGACAAGTTTTAAACGGTTCATCTAATCTTTCTTGCTCATCAACAAAAGAAAATTCAAGGCCGTCAATGATATTCCCATGCTTTGATACAGTATGCACAATCAACCAATCAATAGTTGATTTTTCTGATAATATTCTCTGAATATATGTTTTTAATTGTTCCATTTGATATTTAATTTTTCTTCTGCATTCTTCCACAAATCAGTATATTTTTGAATTATTTGTTTTAGTTGTGACTCATCGGTAACCAAAACAAAATCAACTTCTTTTATGTTTCCTATGCTGTTAGTTACAATTACGCATTTTTCCATCACCTCTATTCCGTTTTTGTTTGTTATTGAAAACCAATATCTACTATGAAAATCTTTATTTGCATTAAAGAACCGTACAGAATTATTACTAAAATGACATTGTAAATTATTTCTTTCAATAAGTTGTCTGATTTTTCTCTCATAAATTAAAAGATCAATGCTATGTTTTATCCCATCATCTTTTTTTTCTGATAAATTGCCTGCTCTCCCCCAATACCCTAATATTGAAAGGTTGTCCATTCCATATTCTAACGTAGAATGAATCATCGCATTTAATAATGCAATTTGATCATCATATAACGCAATTTCTTTGAAAATTCCAAGAAAATATGGGTCTACAATTAGAATTTTGGGTCCCAAATAATCAAAAATTGATTTGAATAAATCTGATAATTTTTTATTTGCATCAGTAGTATCAGAATAAATATCTTGCTGATATGTGAAGTTATTAATAGAATCCGGTCTTTTTTCACTATTTTTCCCCGACATATTTTCCGAAGAAATATTAAAACTTCTGCCATAAGTATCTATGAAAGATTTTGAAACGATGTTTATATCTAATTTAATTTCTTGAATCAAACTAAACTCAATATCTTTTTCTTTTTTGTTATTTAATAATACTTCAATCCTTCCATTTTTTACAGGTTCTTTTAAATCCATATGAAAAAAACCCGTATTGGTATCAACCAAGCAACATCCTTGTGCTATATCTTGTCCATTTTCATTTTTCATCATGACAAAATAAGTTCCGTTTTCATCAAAGTTTTGCTGATAAAACCCTTCTACAGCAGTACTCCCTATTCCTTTTACAGAAGATTCTTTAACTCCATGAAATCTAAGATACGCTGTCCTGGTTTCTTTTATGCCCCAAATATCATTTTTCAAGTTATTATAGATAAAGTCATCTTCATAAAATCCCAAAGGAAATATCGGTTTTATTTTAGAAGAGCCTGTTTTATATCCTAAGAGATATTGCAGGTTTTCTTTTTGATAAAATTCTTGAGGGATAAAAGACCTGTCTTTAATTTTTAAAGAATCAAATCTTGTTGAACTAATATATTGGTCTTTATCTGTACAGTTCTCATTTTTCGTATATTGAGGTATCTCAAAATCTATTGTTTTATTTCCTATTGTTAATTGCTTAGTGTTTAATATCAAATTAAATAATTCGAGTATTTTTTCATCTTTCCCAAATGCAACCCATTGCCGAATATTAAGACAAGCCCATACTTTATTAGATTTTCCATTTTTTCCCGCTTTATCAAACCAACCAATTTCCTCGTTTTCATAATAATCAGGAACCGCTTTCATATAAATGAAAAGCATTTTTTCTTTACTCGCATTTTCCTGAGTAATAAGAGAAATGATACTTTTATTTGGAAATTTTCTACTCCGGTATCTCATTTTTTACTTCCTCCGGGATATTTATGTTCATAACCAGTTCTTCCAGATATTTGAATGACGACAGAATTTTGTATGTTTTCAAGATTTCGTTTTCCATTTCGGCAAAACCCTCTTTGCACAGGTTCTCTACAATTTT
>JAISNV010000005.1 GCA_031276035.1 Bacteroidales bacterium
GGGGTTTAGATTTACAATGGTGAAGAATTATATGATGTTTTATATTATTGATGAAAAACAAATAAATATAATTCGGTTTCTTTATGGTCATAGGGACTGGATAAGTCTATTGAATAATATAAATGTAATAGAATAGAGAATTAATAAAACGCGCCACTGCACATAACAGGACTGTATATGCTTCGCCACCCGATGGGCGGCTCGGGCTACGGTTTGCCTAGGTCATTACGCTACGCTCCATTCCCACGGCAAACCTCCGCCACATTTTGGCAGGGCTGCAAACCTACGGTTTGCAGCCCTGCCAAAATGTCATAAACAGCCGGGACGTTATGTGCCATAATTTTTCAAAACAAAATGCGACGCCTCCATGCAGCGCAAAAAATAGTAAAAACCACTTGAAAATATTAGAACTCTCTGATAACATTATATTATGTATACCTTGAACGAGTTAGAAAATAGACGAATGGCAAGAATTTCCTCTGTAAATCGTCTACACAAAGAGGAATTTGCCCAATATTTAACTCCGATTGAAATAGCTTCCTTTATGGCAAAAATTACTGCTAAATATTGTATGATAAAAGATACAATTAATATTTTGGACCCTGGGGCTGGTTCTGGTATATTATCGTGTTCATTAATTAGTGAACTAAAAAGTAAAAATACAGAAATCAATATTAATGTTGATGCTTATGAAATAGATAATAGTATATTAAATGAACTGGAGACATCATACCAAATAATAAAAAAATATAATAATATTAGTTATAATATTATTAATAAAAATTTTATAAGTGATATTGGATCGGATATTTTATGGGGATTTAATAAACATTATGATATGATAATTATGAACCCCCCCTATAGAAAAATCAGTGCTAATTCTGAATATAGGAATGTATTACATGATATAGGTATAGAGACAGTAAATACTTATAGCGCGTTTATGGCTATTGCTATAAAATTGCTTTCTGAAAATGGTGTACTTACGGCGATTGTACCGAGAAGTTTTTGTAATGGCCTTTATTTTCTTCCCTTTAGGAAATATATAAATAATAACACGGCAATACAGCACATACATATTTTTGAATCTCGTAAGGACAATTTTAAGGATGAGAATGTATTACAGGAAAATATTGTTATTGTTTTGAAAAAAACGAAAAACAAACCAAATAAAGTTACTCTTAGTTATTCCAAACAAAAAGATTTATCTTCTTTTTGTGAGCAAGAAGTATCGGCAAATTTGATTATTAATGAAACCGATAATCAATGTTTCATATCTATACCAAGTTATGATCAAAATACTGAGAATATACCATTAATGTATTCAAATAAAGAACTTGGATTTGAAATTTCAACAGGCCCTATCGTTGACTTTCGTATGAAAGACAAACTGGCTTATGATGTTAATGAAGGCGATATTCCTTTATTATACGCTATTCATATTAGAAATCAGAAATTAACATGGCCTATCATTTCAAAAAAACCGAACGTGATAATTCTCAATGAGATAGAAAAAAGTAAATATTGTTTTAAGAAGGGATTTTATATTTTAATAAAACGCTTTTCTTCAAAAGAAGAAAAACATAGGATACAAGCAACTTTAATATCTCCTAACGATATTTCTTCAGAATATTTTACTGTAGAAAATCATTTGAATATCATTCATCGTAATAAAGGGGGGCTAGACAAGAACTTGGCTCTTGCTCTTGTGAATTACTTAAATAGTGATTATTGTGATAATATCTTTAGAAAATTTAGCGGACATACACAAATCAATGCTACTGATTTGAGGACTATGAAATATCCTAATCTTGAATGTCTTAAAAATTGGAGTAAATAAATAATGGGAAACAAAATAAGTGAAGCTTTAAAAATATTGACGGATCTAGGGGTTCCCAAAGGACAACAAAACGAACGAACAGCTCTTTGCTTATTGGCATTGGTTGATATAAAAGAAAACTCAGAGTGGAAAGAAGCCCAAAATCCATTAATCGGTATTACCCCAATAATGGATTTTGCTAAACAATTCTACCAAAGAAACTATGAACCAAATACACGGGAAACTTTTAGAAGGTTTAGTATGTATCAATTAGTAGAAGCTGGTATTGCATTATATAATCCAGATAAGCTGAAAAGACCTGTAAATAGTCCCCAGACGGTTTATCAAATATCTCCATTAGTACGTGACATAATCAAAACATTTGGGACTTATGATTATGATTTTGCAATAGAAGAATTTCACAAAAAAATTGGATTTTTGGCAGAACGTTATCAATGGCAACGTAACATGGAAATGATACCAGTCAATGTTTTAGGGCAGAAGCTACAATTGACGCCAGGGGAGCATAGCCAATTAATAAAAGACATTATTGAAAATTTTGCTCCACGTTTTATTCCTGGAGCTATACTTCTCTACGTAGGTGATACAGGTAATAAATGGGGTTATTTTGACAAAGAAACTTTTAAAAAAATTGGCTTAGTGTTGGATGAACATGGAAAAATGCCTGATTGTATTTTTTACCTTGAATCACGTAATTGGTTAATTCTTGTAGAATCCGTTACAAGTCATGGCCCCATAGATAGTAAAAGAAAAATCGAATTGAATAAATTATTTGATACTCCGCTGAAAAATATTTATGTAACGGCTTTCCCAAACAGACAAATTTTTATCAGATTTACCAGTGAAATTGCTTGGGAAACAGAGGTATGGCTATCCGATAATCCATCTCATTTAATCCACTTTAATGGTGATAAATTTTTAGGATAAATTAAGAAATCACCGTTCGCCGTCCATGGCGAACGGCGAAAAAAATTACGGCGCATAACAGGACTGTTATACGACATTTTTTTAGCCCAAAATTGTCGCCGCAGGCGCCGTCCATGGCGCCTGAAACTTTTATGAATATAACAAAATATTATACCTAATGTATCCAGGGCAACAGCGCTTACTTTTTCGTAATAGAATACGAGACCAAGAAACCGCATGGGAGGGGTAAGGATGGAACTATCAGAAGAAGCGGTACGGCGGATGAAAGAAAGCCTGGGAGAGACACCGAACCCGAGGAGGCAATGGGGGTATATACGGCATAAGCTGATAGGACCTGCTGGTCATCGGGCTGTGTTCAATCATA
>JAISNV010000006.1 GCA_031276035.1 Bacteroidales bacterium
ACTACCGGATCAATGCTTTCTTGACCTTCGGTTCCGTAATACTTCTTTGTCTGTTGGTAGAGAAACCGCAAATCAATGGATTTATTCAGATTGCGGTAAAAATCATCGGTAGGAACCAACTTATCCAAACTCAATGAGTAAAATAACTTAGGAGTAAAATCTTTCTTGCCTTGCATATCGTAATCGTTTGGTACAAAGATACAAAAAACAGATACAAGTACTGTTGAAAAATGCTTATCTTTGCAGTTGTGCAACAAGCACAGACGGTTTGGCGTCAACCGTTAAGCATCAATTTGGAAGTATTATCGACAAAACATAAATCTAATAAAAACTAAGTTATTAAGAAAGAATTACTCATATGAGCAACCTTGAACCTGTACACGGTTATGAAGATTTTGTTCTGAAAAAGTTCAAAGAAGATCCTGAGCTCGGAATAGAAATGCTTACAGAAGCAGTAATCGAGTATAAAACTACCAATGATATTATTTATGTTCTTCTAAACCTTTCCAGATTAATTTCCATTCGTGGTTACGATGAATTTGAGATTGCGGGCTTGAAACGCGAATCAATTTCTAACGTTTTACAAAACAAAACTCCTATCGATATCACTCTTATCAATAATATGCTCGAAATTCTTAATATTGAGGAAAGAATTTAGTATCCTGCAACAAATAATAATAAATCTTCTACAGTTAAACGATACGGTAATTACATCTATTCTGTCTTTGTATTTACGAAACGTTCATATCCTCATCAGAAAATCAGATAACACATTCATATAATTAATATATGCATTGTACGGAGAATCGTATGGACTTACATAATGCCTTGCAAATGAACCTTTGGAAAATAGTTTTGTTGACATGTAAATAAAGTTATCGGAAGATTGAATTAAATCGTAATCTTTTATCAACTCCCGACTTTCGCAATTCAACATTTTATTTGAGACGGAATAAAGATTTTTAAACGCATCTTCCTGAAGTTCATTTCCTAACCAGGTACTCATATCTTTTTCATCGCCGGCCCAAGTAATAGGATGCGGAATATGCAGCTGCGCCGCCGGTTTAAATTCTTTTACAATTTCGGAAGGAGTTATCAGTTCATATTCATCCTTTACAGCCAATAATCGTAACAATTCTTTCATAAAATCAAAAATACCCGTATTCGCAATTTGATATTCCCCGAAGTTTTCATAATCAAATCCTAAAGTGAGGCACTCCCCTTTCTCAAAAGCTTTATCAACCCAAGTTAAATATTTCTCCGCAGTAAGAGGCCATTGATCCCAAGCCGTATTTCCGAAACGATATTCGATATCGTCACTCAAACTGACGTTTCTTGTAATGAGTTTTAGTGTCTGATTTGCAGCACTGGAATAAAGATATTCCGATGAGCGCCAGCCAAGAACATGTCGTGCTCCCTCAATAAGGCAAGCCTTATAAGAAAGTTCGCTGATTACATCGGCAATATCATCAAAAAACAATAATTCGGTATTACAAAAAACCTCAGGAGAAACCTCAAAAGTTTCTTCCAGAAGCTTATGTTGCTTAATAACCTGCTGTTTGAAAGTTTCCACATCAGCCAAAGCGGAAAACGAATGATTATACGTTTCCGAAAGCAGTTCTACATTACCGGTTTTAATTAACTTCTTAAAACTTTTAAGCACATCGGGAGCATACCATTTCAGTTGTTCAATGGTAGTCCCGGATATTGACATACAAATCTTAATCTTATCACCATGAATTTTTATTAATTCCATCAGAAGATTATTCATCGGCAGATATGATTTCTCCGCAATTCTTCTTATCGCTAACTTATTCAAATAATCATCATAATAATTGTGATTTATCCCCATATCGAAAAAGCGATAACGTCTTAATTGTAACGGTTGATGCACTTGAAAATAGAAACAGACTTTGTTCATAACTTTTATTTATTAATTTAAACCGAATTGTAAACATCCAATATCTTTTTTGAAGCTTTTTCCCATTTAAGATTCAGAATTTCTTCTTTTCCGCAGTATTTGCACATTTCGTATAAAGCATCGTAATGTAATAATCCATAAATCGCATCGGCCATGGCATTAACATCCCAAAAATCCACTTTTAAAGCATATTCAAGTACTTCGGAAACGCCGGATTGTTTTGAAATAACAACAGGAACATTCAGGCGCATAGCTTCGAGAGGAACAATTCCGAAAGGTTCCGAAACCGAAGGCATGACAAATACATCGCTCAGTGAAAACATTTTATCGACTTCATTACCTTTCAGGAAACCCGTAAAATGAAAATGAGTGGAAATTCCGAGCCGTGCCACATATTTTACCATTTTTTCAAATAAATCACCGGAGCCTGCCATTACAAAACGAACGTTTTTATCTCTTTCCAGAATCAATTTTGCAGCTTCCACAAAATATTCCGGCCCCTTTTGAAATGTCAGTCTTCCCAAAAAAGTCACAACTTTTTCTTTAACATTCTTTCCCGCTTTTTCCAACCCTTTAGTTTCGGACGGCTCTACGGCATTGTGTACCGTTACCACTTTATTCGGATCTATTCCATATTTTTTGATGACAGTTTCGGCAGTTAAATTACTAACTGCAATAACTTTATCGGCCGCTTCCATTCCGGCTTTTTCGAGTTGATATACAATAGTATTAACATTTTCTCCCGTTCTATCAAATTCGGTTGCATGTACATGAACAACGAGCGGCTTTCCTGATGCATTTTTTGCGGCAACGCCGGCAGAATAAGTTAACCAATCATGAGCATGAATTATATCAAATTCGTTATCCACAGCAATTTGCGAAGCAACTAATGCGTAACGGGCAACCTCATCCATCAAATTTGCTCCATAATTTCCTCTAAATTCATATTTTGTCCGGTAGATAGGATTTTCGATTATGCCTTCCGAATTTTGTAATTTTTCAATATATCTTTCATATTCAACCGGTCCGACATAAGGAATAAGTGATGAATCAACTTCGATATAAGTCATATTATTAATTAAATCAATATATTTTTTTTGATATATATCAATTTCTATATCGCTCGCATTTACAATATCAGCAACTTCCGAGTCTTCATCGCCGTAAGCTTTCGGAACAACAAAAATCACATCCAAATCGTGATGGTTCAAACCTTTAACCATACCGTAACAAGCAGTACCAAGTCCGCCGGTAATATGCGGCGGAAACTCCCATCCGAACATCAAAACTTTCATAAATTATTCAGAATTAAATTCGTTATCATCAATACATTTCGTTATCCATAGCAAAGCTGCAATATTAGTAGCATGAGAAACGGTACCGCTGCCTTCATAAGGAGGGTTTCCGTTATACATTTGTGAGATCGAGCCGACGCAACCCTCCGTCATTTCAGATTCGAAGTTCTGAACAATGTCCTTCAAAGTTTTCAAATAATTTTCACCTTCCAACTTCTTCATAGCCTCGACATAAAAGATTAACAACCACGGATAAGCAGAACCATTATGCATAGATATACCCCGTTTATCATGATTTCCTTCCGACTTAGAAAGATATTCCTGATAGCGCGGCGACAAAGTACGGATTCCATGAGGTGTAAACAACTCCGATTTCACAAGTCGCAACACATTCAATTTGATATCATCACTTAAAGGGGAATGTTTCATTGCAATAGCAATCAACTGATTAGGCCTAATTCTCCAATCGCTTGTTTCGTCATTAAAATAATCACAAAGACAGGGTTCGGAATCTTTATAGAAATATTTAATGAAAGACGACTTTATTTTGATTGAAACCGGATTCCAAAAATCAACAAACTCAAAATCGCCCGCATTGTTTGCAAGCTCTAAAGCAAAGCAAATCGCATTATACCAAAGAGCATTTATTTCAATAGCGTAGCCTGTGCGCGGTGTAACCGGCTCATCATTAACAAAAGCATTCATCCATGTCAATGCCAAACCAGTTTCCCCCTGATGCAGAAGTCCGTTGTTATTTGCATAAATTCCATTTCCTGCGCCGTTATAATAAGCATGTAAAATAGTGCGTATTACATGTCCCCAGGTTTTCCAAACAAAACTTTTTCTGCCGCGGGTATTTTCAACATATTGTTGCAAGCACCAGCAAAACCATAGCGAAGCATCGGCAGAAGGCCGTTTATTAGAATGCACATTATAATAATATTTGAAGAACGGACCGTCCATATCTCCAACCATAGAATTAATAACCTCTTTAAATTCTTTTACATTACCATACGGAAGGGTTAATCCCGGCAAAGCTATAAAAGTATCTCGCGGAATAACTCCGAGCCATTGATAACCTGCTATTACGCGGCGTTTATCGTTATCATTAATAATACACTGCAGCGCAGAATTGATAAGGCAGTTTTTTAAATTATTTCGAGGTATTCGTTTTTTCAACTCGTTGGAAAACAGTTCCGAAAGAACAGACGGATTGCATTCATCTGTAGCGATAGACAAAATAACGCTTTCGCCGACTTTCAAAGGTATTTCAAAATAACCGGGAGAAAACAAGTCTTCAGTAAAATCGTAACCTCTTTCCTTATCCTTTTCATATTCAAAGCCAAAATACCAATCAGGAGTATGAATATAATCGAACTGCTTATTAACCTGAAAATTAAGATGAGAATAATTTTCGTACATTCTGTACTTTATTCCGTTTTTAATTTCCTCAAAACCCGTCAGAACATTATCATTAGCCTTCATGAGATTATGTCTGTTTCTATATGCCAGCAAAGGACGAACTTTAAGAACAACATCAGAATAAGTTTCAAGCAGAGTATATTTTACCATAAATCTTACACCCGAAATAGTATTTATTCTTTCTTTCTTGAGCAAAACTCCGCCTACGCGGTAAATCATAATCGGATTGGGATCAAAATTAATTTGTCGTAAATATTTTTGCCCCTTAGGATAATAAAACTGATCTTTATATTGATGTACCGCTAACTGAAACTCCTCATCATGCCCTATAATAGACTCATCCAAAGAAGACAATAGTACATGTAAGTCGCCATCGATTTGCGGTTGCGGAACAACCAACAAACCGTGATACTTTCGTGTATTGCAACCGATTAAAGTTGTAGAACCATAGGTGCCGCTGCGATTAGTGCGTAACAACTCTTTATTTAATACGTATGATAAATTACTAAGTTGTGTTTTATCGAACTCAATATAGCTCATAATTTTTATTTTTCCGAATTGAGCCACTAAGGTATAAACTTTTTTCTAAATAATTCTTACTTTTGCATAATTTAAGATTCAAGCTCAAAGAAAGTTATCATTTTTATTGAACAGGCTTTTGTAATTTGATTTTAAGATAAAATCTATAAGTTGAAATATGAATAAATATGATTGTTTAAGTGCGTTTTCGAATTATGATGCGATGATAAAAAATTAATTTATGAAATTATATAAAATAATAACTGTTTGTATTATAGGAATCCTGTTATCGTCTTGTAAAACAAAAATTTCCGTTGAAGATAAAAGCTCGGTATTTTTACAACCGGAATACGCTAAGGGTTTTATAATTATGGAAGACCGGAATAATTATTTCATTCATATAATTAATCCGTCGGATACAAACGAAATCGTTGCAAAAATCCAACTAGGAAAGTCGGATATCAAAAAAGAAAATAAATTAGTTTGCTTTTCCACAACACATATTGCTTTTTGCGATAAAATAGGCCATATCAATAACATCTGCGGTATTCCGGACACAAGTAACTATAATAAAGTTGATATTTTCAGAAAGTTGAATAAACAAACGGAAATAATTACACTTGCCAACAATCCTAAAATTGAGAAAATCATTTCGTTACAACCTGATTTTATCACTACAAGCGAATACCAAAAATCCAACTTTCTAAGTTTAGAGAACGCCGGCATAAAATGTATTCCGGTTTTAGAATATTTAGAAACACACCCTTTAGGCAGAGCCGAATGGCTGAAGCTGTTTGCATTTTTATTTGGTGAAATTGATTTTGCCGATAAAATTTGTGAAGATATTTTTAAAAGATATAATGAATTGGCGGATGAGCAGGAATATATTCCCGACAAACCTGCTATTTTCGATTGCATGGAATATCACGGTTATTGGTATGCCGCAGGAGGTAAAAGTTATATTGCTTCGTTTTACAGAGATGCCGGTTTTGAATATATTTTTGCCGATGATAAGCATGCGGGAAGTTTTCCTGTTTCTTCCGAGATAGCAATTGCGGAAGGCGCAACTACGGAATTCTGGCGAATTGTTTTTCCGTCGCGTTTTGAAGTAACTTTGGATGACATCACCAAACAAAATCATCTTTATAAACACTTTTTATCCGTAAAAACAGGAAAAGTGATTGTGTGTAATCCGTCAATCACACAGTATTATATTGAAGACATCCTTGAGCCTGAAATTGTTTTGTCGGATTTTATCAATTGCCGTACCGGAAATGACGGCGAAAATAAATATTATAAATTATTACACTAAATATGAAATATTTTTACACTTGTCACATATTACTTCTAAATTACATTTGTATGTAAATTTCGAAAATTTCGTAATTCCGTCTATTAAATTATTTCAAAAAGAAATTAAAATTAGTTTTGAAACTGCAATCAACAATAATATGAAAAAAATCTTATTACTAACAATCGTTTTCTGTACATTAAATCTTCACGCACAAACAAATAAGGAATATGAAGAATTTCTTAAAAACAGGAGTTCGGAACTTCAACAATATACACAATCGAGAAACGAGGAATTTTCCAAGTTTCTGGAAGAACGCTGGAAGGAATTTAATGCGATGCAGGGAATGCCGGTACCTTCGCAACCTAAACCGGATATAATGCCGGATGCCGGCAATATCAAACCGACCGAACCTGTCAAAATTGAAGTTGAAGATATTATTATTCCCGAAAGTCCGAAAATAGAAGAAAAGATTCAGCCGTCTGATCCGAAAAATGAAGAAATTATTAAGCAGGAAGAAATTCAGATAGATAAAAAACCAATTTCGCCGAATCCGGAGAAGCCGTCACAAAACCGTAAAGAACCAGAACATAAATTCGAGCCGACCGTTACACCGGCTATCAATAAAAACGTTTTAAACTTTTCATTATATAACACAAAACTTGAAACCCCGTATGTTAGTACTTTCAATATCAGGTTAAAAGATATTAAGGAGAAAAGTGTGTCGGAATTCTGGGATTCTTTAGACAGGGAAAATCTTTCAGAAATAACAGGACAATTACTTAAAACAAAGAATGAAATGCAGCTGAACGATTGGGGATTTTTCAATCTTTGTAAAGAAACAGTCAACACAATATTTAAAACCAATAATTCTAACGAAAAAACAATTTGCGGCGTATATCTTTTAAATCAATGCGGATATGAAATTAAAATTGCAAGATTTGAAGACAGATTGATTTACCTTTTTCCGGCTGAACAACAAATTTTTCAACAAGCATATATTTCATTAGATAACAATAAGTACTATATTTTCGAACATGATAAAAAATCTAATCAGAGATATCCTTCGGTTTTTACTTATAATTTCAGTTTCGACAAAAACGCTTCTAAATTTGATTTGAATATCAACAGTCCGATTAATATCGGAAATACGAATTTGAATGACAAGATTGCCAATGTTAACAATGAAAAATTAGATATTACATATAGTAAGAATATTATTGATTATTATAAGGATTATCCTCGCACAGAATTAATTGTATATTTTAGTGCTGCTGTTGACGAATCTCTTTCCAAGTCTATAAAATCTCAATTGGGTTCTATGCTTCAAGGCAAAACAGAACTCGAATCGGTAAATTTTATTTTAAAATTCATCAATGATAATTTCAAATATAAAACAGACGACGATCAGTTCGGATATGAGAAGTGGTTTTTCTGTGAGGAGAATTTTTACTATCCTTACGGCGATTGTGAAGACCGTTCTATATTATTCTCTTGGCTTGTTGATGAATTACTGAATTTGGATGTTGTGCTTCTGGATTACCCAAACCATATTGCAACGGCAGTACATTTCAATGAAAATGTATCCGGCGATTATATTCTTGTTAACGGGAAAAAATACATAATCTGCGACCCAACTTATTTCAATGCCAAAGCCGGAATGTGTATGCCGCAGTACAAAAACCAGAAAGCTACTGTTATTTCAAGGAAAAACTGAGATTGTTCAAAAATCCGGAAATAATAAACCGAAAGCATTAGTTAATGTTATTGCTAGGAGCGCAAGGACAAAGCAATCCAATCCGCCGTATCCTTATTAAAATATTTTTCAAGCAAATTATTCTCAATCAGTTCTTTGGAGTTAGTTTGGATAAAATCGCCCTTTGAGTTCATTACCCATAATTTATCTGCCATATCCAAAGCCATTTCGAGATTATGCGTTGAAAGCAAAATAGCTTTATTATGATTTTTAGTGAGATTCTTCAGAATATTCATCATATCAATTCTCGAAGGATAATCTAAGAAAGCCATCGGTTCATCCATAACAATATACGGCGTTTGTTGAGCAAGAGCTTTGGCAATCATCACTTTTTGCTTCTCCCCGTCGCTCATCAAATTAAAAAATTTCGACTTCAATTTTTCAATTCCTATAATTTCAATCGCATCATCAACTATTTGATAATCCAAATCAATTAACTTTCCAAACATTCCGGTGTACGGATATCTTCCCATACAAACAACTTCATAAGCGTTCATATTATCCAGATCCGGAGCATTAGACTGCACAACGCTTATTTTAAGAGAAATATCTCTCGACTTCATGTTTTTAATTTCAATATCGTCGATGAATAATTGTCCGGAAACAACCGGAATAAATCCGCAAATAGTTTTCAGAAGTGTTGATTTTCCGGCACCGTTCTCCCCTATCAGACAAACCAGCTCACCTTTATTTAATGAAAAATCCAATCCCGAATGAACAACAAAAAATTTCTTTTCCCTGTTTTTTGTCGAATTACGATAACCCGTTGATATTTTTTCAGCTCTAATCATTTTGGTTTTTCATTGAAGGAGTGAACATTATTTTTATTAAGATCGGCGCTCCAATCAGCGAAGTAATTACATTAATCGGCAAAGCGCCGTCGAAACCGGGAATACGTGAAATAAAAAGACAGAATAAGGCAAAGCAACTGCCGAACAATACACAAGCCGGAATTAGTACGTGATGATCCGCAGTTTTTGTGAACATTCTAACAATATGAGGAACTGCCAATCCGATAAATCCGATAGGACCGCAATAAGCTGTTACAACGGCAATTATTACTCCGGAAAAAAGTATAGTCCAGAATCTCAAACTCGATAAATTAACGCCGAGGTTTTTTGCATAATTATCACCGAACAAAGCAGCATTCAAGGGTTTGGCAAGAAATAGCGACAGTAATATTACTACGATTAATATTAAGGCAAAACTTAAAATAAGGTATGGCGGAACATTAGAAAAACTTCCCATTCCCCAGAGCATATATGAATACAAACTTTCTTTCATGCTAAAAAATTCGACAATAGAGACTAAAGACGAATTCACAAAAGAAATCATAAGCCCAGTAATCAGAATAACCAATTTATTTGAAGTTCTTTTTGAAACGAGCAGCAATACAAGCAATACCGGCATTGTCCCCAAAATTGACGAAAATATTATTAAAACATGTTTCGATAACACTGTTGATGAAAAGATAGCCGTTTGCGTGGTACCCAGAGCCAATAAACATATTGCTACGCCAACGCTTGAACCGGAACTAATTCCCAGCACCGAAGGGTCTGCCAGCGGATTTTTAAATAAAGTTTGAAGAAGAAGTCCGCCCACTGCCAATCCGGCGCCCGCAAGAACCGCCGTAATAACAGAATTCAGTCGTGACTGTATAATTATGCCGTGAAGATCACCCTTATTTCCATTAAAAATAAAATCTAAAAAATTTTGAAAACTAATTTTAAAACTCCCTGTTGTAACATTAACTAATGTCAGAATCAGAAGGATACAAACAGAGCCTATCACAAAATATTTCGATGATATTTTTTTTCTCATAAGAATGTGCAAAGATAAAATTAATAATTGAGAATGAAATATGATAGTAAATATTTGAAGATAAAACCGGTTAAGCGCATAAACAGAAAAAACGGGTTTTGCGTTTCAATTTTTTATATGTAAAACAAAAAATTTTTAATTTGTTTTTTAAAAAAGTAAGACTAAATAAAGAAATAAACAATCACGGATTAAAACATAGTTATGCAACACATTTATTTATAGAACAGTACAGACAAGTTTAATTCAACAATTACTTGGGAACAACAACATAAAAACCATCTTATTATATACTAAAGTTAGTAACAAAATATATAAAATTCAAAAAGTCCTTTGATAATTTATATTTTTTTTTATCTTTGCAAAGTTGTTTTTCAACAAAGGAAGCACACAAAAACTGATTCAATAACTAAACATGTGATTATGAGGGAAAGAAATAGCCTTTTATGGAATGATAGACAAAATATGAGGTGCGTGTACTTATGAGTTAGCGGTTATGGCAGGACGACCACGCAACAAGCGACAGCTAGACAAAAAAGTGCAGACGTAGTAATGAAAAATAAAACCGAATAAGAAAGACAATATGGGTTTAATGATTTCAAGCATAGCCAAGATTGGCAACAATATTCTTCCGAAAAATATGTTTAAGGCAAATTCGGATTATTACCTCTACATATTAGAGTATTCTGACTTTGACTTTCAAGAAACGCATAATTATTCATCAGACTTACACAGTAGTGGAATGTCAAAAATATTGAATAACTATCAATACAATTTTGAAAATAAAAATTTTCAAAAATTAAATAGTGTGACTTTCCATAGCGACACAGTAATGAGTTGGCGAAATATTTTTGACATTGAAAATCTAAATTATAATGAAACTAAACCAGCTACAATAACACCAGCATTTTTGTTTACAACTATACAACCTGACCATTTAAGCAACATCAGTTTAGACAACATCACTAATGACGAATTTATTTTTTTAAAATTTAGACCGCAAGACAGAGACGCAAATAAAATTCCTCAATTAATAAACGAGATGTTTTTAAACATAGGAGAGACAGTTTCAAAATGTAAACAAAGCAGCGCTACAAGTAAATATAACAATGTCTATGTGTTTGACTATTCCTCTGAAACACCAACAACAAAAATTGTAGATATAAATATTTTCAATATGGGAGACAATATTAAAGTAGGTAATATTACGAATGAAAGCGGACAAGTAAAAATTGGTAAAAACATTAAAACAAAGACAGAAGTAAACAGTGATGGCGAACTTACTAAGAAATCATTTCGTTGGCAAAAACGAGACACAATCATTTCAGTAATCATTGGCGTTATTGGAATAGTAATAGCTTATTTATCATTAGCGAAATGACAACCAAAACACGACAAGGCGGAAAGCCACAAACCGCTAACAAACGGTTTGCCGTCAGGCGGGGGCAAATCGGGAATTGAAAGTTTGTGCGTAAAAACCCCGCCCGAACGGCAAGCCGCCAACCGTTAGTGGCAATTTAGCATAGTATGTAATATGAAGAAAGATAAAAATATGGAGAAATTTATCATATCTATTTTGATAATTTTGTTTTGGGGAAATAAAACCAATGCTCAACTATTTGTCACAAACGAAATTTACTCAGAAACAACAACTATTAAAGGAAAATATTACAGTGGTACAACAATTGGTAGTTTTTGGAGTATTGCAAAACTTGACACATTAGGTCGGGTTATTCAGAAGGAAAATTACAATAAAAGAAAACTTTTATCAAGATATAATTACGTTTATAATTCAAATAACGATCAACTTTATTATATCATGAGCTTTAACATTAACAACTCTAAGCGAATTGACACAATTTCAAATTACGAATATAGATATCAGGAAAACCGAATTGTTTATCAAAAAAAAACTTATAGAAATTGTTGCGATTCGACTGTTATACAACTAATAGAAAACAAAGGAGATACTATTTTAATTTACCAAGATAAATCTTATTATTTTCGACCAAAAACTAATGCAACAGATATTTATGAGCAAATACATACTTTAAAATATAAAAATGGCTTATTAATCCACTCAGAAAAATTTGACCTTGATAGAAATGAAAAGGAAATTACATATTTTGAATATTATCCTAATGGAAGGCTTAAACGCCGAGAGATAAAGAGAGAACCCGAATCTAAAAGAACTTATTCAGGTGGTCCAGGTAGTGACGATGAGTACTATGAATATACGTTTGATGAATCAGGACGGATTACAACATTTTATCGTATAATTGGAACCGAAAAATATAAAATTGCAACTTATGAGTACGACAAAAAATAAACAGCCACTAACAAGCAGTTTGGCGCAATGCGGGTGTGGCTCGCAGAAAGTCCTGTCGGATTTTCAAGCATTCATACCCGTACAAACATTCGTATTCTCCGCACCACGCCACCAAGCCAGCCGGACGTGTGTGACTTGAACAACATTCGTTTGTAAGAATGTTGGTGCTTTATTACAGATGGGAGCAGGTCTCCCGGTGGCGACATTCAGGAGTAGCTGCCAAACCACATTGTGCTGCGTGTTC
>JAISNV010000007.1 GCA_031276035.1 Bacteroidales bacterium
TCATTTTTATCCGAAATTTTGCCTTTTGCCCGTTAGGGCATTAATAACAATAGAAAACATGTTCAACCCCAATATCAAAACCTCGTAGAGGTTTCATAATTATTCAATTTGCTTGAAAACATATCTTTCATCGTGTTCTACATCAAATAATTTTAGAAATTCAAAATGTTTTTCCCTGAATTGCTATTGATATGTATGTCCTGACGGACAATTTTGTTATTGCGTTTATTGATATGTATGTCCTACGGACATTTGTCGTAATCGTATATCAATGGGTTATCTTTGCCAGTTCGACAATGTCACGTCCTTCGATCACTCGTTTGTCGTATCCCCGTCTTACTAATACAATCATTGCCTGTGCAAGCTGGTCGAGCATTATGAAGAATCCGGGAGAAAGCCGTCTGCCTAAAGGATATATCCGGGCGAATCCCCAATAATAACGATTTACGTGCAATGACCCTTTTTCGGGTTTCATAAAAGCGGGACGCAAGGCATATGCTTTCAGATCCGTCATCCGTATCAGGTCGTTTTCGGTTTTACCCTTTACGCGTGCCCATCTTGTACGTCCGTTTTCAGAGGTGTCTGTTCCGGCTCCGGATATGTAACAAAATGTTGCTCCGGGGTTTTGTGCTGCAAATGTCCGGGCGAAATGCATTGTCAGGTCGTAAGTCGTGTGATAATAGTCATCGGCTTTCATGCCGACAGACGAGATACCCAGACAAAAGAAACATGCATCGTAACCTTTCATTTGGGTTTCTATCGCGGTCAGGTCAAAAAAATCGGGTATCAGCAGTTCGGTCAGTTTATCATCGGTATATCCGCACGTTTGACGGCCGATCACAAGGATTTTTTCTATTTTTGGCCGTTTCAAACACGATCTCAATACACCTTCTCCGACCATTCCGGATGCACCTGTAATAATTACTTTCATATTTTTTATTAATTAATATTTCTAAATTCAACAGGGGTTTTTCCTGTTTTGTTTTTGAATAAACGATTGAAGTATTGCGGATATTCGAATCCGAGCGAAAAAGCAATTTCGTTGATAGAAAGATTGGTTGTCAGCAATAAACTTTTTGCCCGCTCTATCAGACCGGCGTGAATATGTTGTTGTATGTTCATTCCTGTGAGACTTCGCAGCAGGTCGCTCAAATAATTGGTTGACATTGCCAGCTCGGAAGCTATATCGCTTGCAGAAATGAGCTTATCATTATCTTGTGCGAAATGTTTGTGAAGTACGGATTCGAAACGTGTAATTATATCGGCTTCCACACCGTTTCTTGTCCGGAATTGTCGTGTATAAAAGCGTTTTGCATAATTCAGCAAGACATCTAACTGGGAAACAATTATTTCCTGACTATATTCGTCAATACTCCTTTTGTCTTCATCCTGTATGTTTTGCATAATTACATCTATCTGCAAGCGTTCGGCATCCGACATATGCAGGGCTTCGTTTGTTTCGTACGAAAAGAATTTCAGCGTACCGATTTTCGCTCCCAAGGGATATTTGCGGATGAAATCGGGATGAAATGCAAGCAACCAGCCCCATGCATCGGATTGTTCCGTTTCTTCGCTCCACGAATGTATTTGGTTAGGAGCAAAAAAGTTTATCAGGCCTTTTTTGAAATCGTATTCGCGCCAACCGTATATTGAGGTGCATTTTGCTCCGTCTTTTATGGTGATAGTGTATAAATTGAGTTGTACGGATTTGCCGAAAGGTACGAAATCTTTTACCTCAGCTAAACGGCAAATGCTCATTAAGGGATGATTGGCGGGCGGACAGCCGAAACGTTCTGTGTATTCCTCAATCGTGTTTATTTTTATTATATCGTTTGGTCTCATTTTATTTACAAAGGTATATTAATTTTTTTTTATTGCTATGAATGTCCTCCGGACAAAGGCTTTTGCATTGATAACGAATTTTTTTATTGCTATGAATGTCCTACGGACAAAGCTTTTGCATTGATAACGAATTTTTCTATTGCTATGAATGTCCTACGGACAAAGGCTTTTGCATTGATAACGAATTTTTCTATTGCTATGGATGTCCTACGGACAAAGGCTTTTGCATTGATAACGAATTTTTCTATTGCTATGAATGTCCTACGGACAAATGAATTTTGCATTGATAATGAATTTTTCTATTGCTATGAATGTCCTCCGGACAAAGGCTTTTGCATTGATAACGAATTTTCTATTGCTATGGATGTCCTACGGACAAAGAATATTGCATTGATAACCAATTTTTCTATTGCTATGAATGTCCTCCGGACAAAGGCTTTTGCATTGATAATGAATAATTTTCAAATTTCCCATAGGGAAATCATATCAATAAAATAAAATCATGTTTATTAAATAATCGGGTTTTGCCGTATCAACCGCCATTTTTGGTTGTCCGAATCTTGAATCGGCATAAGAATTAAATCGGAATTATCTTCGTTGGAAGTAGCGGTTATGTAGAGTTCTGTGTCTTTTAACCGTATCAGATAGGTTTCGTCCGGTTGTTTGAGAAATTCCCAGTACTGAAATAAACTTCCGCCTAATGTTTGTTGCCAAAGGTTCACGCCCGACTGCGGTACAGAAGCGGGCTGAAAGGTTTTTTGTGTGTACAAGTTCTTTAGCAGATAAGTGTTTTCTTCCAACTCAATCAACTGCCATGTAATACATTCCCAATTGTTATGACTGTAAAGGATAATTTTTGTTTGATCGGCATTTTCTGCATTATACACACGAATATCTTTACGGTTTCCGACATTCTGTATAGCGTAAGTATTCTCATAATTCCGTTTCTTTTTTATATCCTTAAATATTCGCGGCCCGAATACAACAGCCGAAATTCCTGTCAGGATAAGGAGTGTAATAAATGTTGCTTTCATATATAATCCTCCGTAACTTTTTTGCAGTAATCCCAAATTTTTTGTTCATTTTCGAGAGAATAATATTTTTCATTTGGTTTTTCTTCGCCTTTTGGTCCGAAATACTTCCCTGTAACGCCTTCTAATTCGGGCGAAATGGCGGTTTCGATACTGCTTTTAGCACCTTTGGTAAGGCTTATCAGCATCGGTTGCCAAAGAAACATTATGATTCGATACATAAACGAAGCGGAAGATTCTCTTGCAAGATTTGTTCGTACAGATCCAGGGTGTACGGAATTGAATGTGATATTGTTGATTCTTTCTTTTTTCATTTCGGTTACGAAATGACGCATTACCCAAATGATATACAGTTTTGACAATCCGTATGCTCTCGACATGGAGTAATGATTTTTCAACTCGATATCGTCTAAATAGGGTTTTCCGCTCATTCCGTGTGCGGCTGATGAAACGGTTACAACTCGTGCGGAAGGGCTTTTCTTGAGTAAGTTGAGCAAAAGCGTTGTTAAAAGAAAAGGAGCAAACACGTTAATCATCATTGTTTTTTCGTGTCCGTCAGCGGTGATTTCCCTTTTGTTGGTAAATTGTGCTCCCGCATTATTGATAAGTACATCCAAATGATCGTATTTCTTTTTGATTGTATCCGCAAAGCGTTTAATTTCGGCTAGCGAAAGGAAGTCGGCAGTAAACATGTCAATGTTTTTGTTTCCTGTTTCGGTTTTGATTTCGTTATAAACGATTTGCAATTTTTGTTTATTGCGACCGTGGAGAATGATTGTGTGTCCTTGTTTTGCAAGCGTTTTGGCGGTCTCTTTCCCGATTCCGTCCGAAGCTCCAGTGATTAAAATTGTCTTGTACTTCATTTGTTTAATTTTTATGTTTCGGCAAAAGTATATGGGCTTGCTGAATCGGGGATTAAACAAAACGAAGATTGTTTTATACAAAACAAGGAATTTTTGTTTTCTATGTTCTACTCTTGAATTGACAACTTTTTTACACATCAAAATAGCCATGGGTTGAGGCCTTAGGAGAGTGAATGAAATGAATTATTGAAAAATTGTTAACAGATATAATTCAAATGAATAAAATCAATATATTTGCAAAATATGTTGATATATATATTATAATGAAGTAAATGAATAGGTTAAAGACTGTGCCGGCGAAGCAGAACCAAACAGGAAAATACTTCAAACAGCGAAATGAAACACTAAAAAAGAAGCAACAAGCAACATTGTCCGTCAGGACATAAATATTAATAGAAATACGATAAGCAACAAATTCCAGGAGGAAATTCATAAATTAACGCAGGAAGAATAAATTCAAAATAAACAGCATATTCAGAAACGATATTTTGAAATCATTAATCTTTAAAATTTAAAACAGTTTAAAATTATAATTATGAAAAAAGTATTCTTATTCTTAATGGTGATAGGTGTTCCTATTGCGCTAATTGCTAAAGGGCCGTCGACCGGCTTGGAGCCAATCAAACTAAATCAACCTAATTTGGAAAGGGGGAAATCCCTTATGCATTCCCTTTCGGAACGTCATTCGGAAAGAAATTATTCTGACAAACAACTTAGTTTGCAAGATCTTTCCGATTTGCTATGGGCTGCTAACGGCATAAACCGTCCGGATGGACACCGAACTGCGCCGTCGTCTATGAACAAACAAGATATATTGCTTTACGTTGCCTTGCCTGAGGGTACATATTTTTATAATCATAAAACACATATCCTTGAACCTGTTTCAGAGGGGGATCACCGTCAGAAAATACGCGGAAATATGCCTGCATTGAATATAATTCTTGTGGCGGCTCAAGGAGAAAGAGAAACTGCCCTGATGAATGTCGGATATGTAGCACAAAATATCTATTTGGTATGTACAGCTCTGGATATGGCTACCGTGTCATGCAGAGGCAGTATGGATAGCGATGCTTTTGCAAAGGCATGCAAACTTAAAAACAAACAGAGTATATTGTTACAACATCCTGTCGGCTATCCAAAAGAATAACATTATACTGAATATATTGTTGAGTAATTCTATTCTTAATCAAAAAAAAGAAATATTATGATGAAAAAAATGTGGATTGGTTTGCTCATTGCTGTTTTTTGCATGGGGGCCGGTAATAAAAGTTATTCGAATGAAATAAAAGAAGGTAACAAAACAAAAAAAGAAACAAACATGAAAAATGAAAAATTCGACTATATCGTTATAGGCACGGGACCTGCCGGAGCGGTAATAGCAAACCGTCTGAGTGCTGATGGTAAAAATAGGGTGTTGGTACTCGAAGCCGGTGACAACAACGATAAAGATCCCATGGTAATAAGTGCGAACACAAATCTTTATTCTCATTTCCCTGAGTTCTTTTGGCCGGGCCAAACGGCTTCACAAAGCGAATTGAACGGAATGTCGCTTAATATCGGTCATGGTCGTACTTCGGGAGGAGGTTCTTCAATCAATGGTGAGATGTATGTTCGTCCTACACCCTTTGTTTTGCAGAACTGGGAAAAAGCTGCCGGAGATAAATGGAGCCCTGAAAATGTTACAAAACATTTTCGTGAACTCGAAAACTTCAACGGCAAGGCGGCAAAATCAGATGTTCATGGTTTGGAAGGCGAACTGAATATCCGTCAGAACTTGCAACAAACGCCTGTCATTGTTGAGAAATTAGTATCGGCAATGGAAAATGCAACCGGACTTAAACGGGTGGATGACTATAATGACCCTCGAACTCCGATAGGGCCGTTCACCCGCTATCAAGTATATCAAAAACCCGACGGAAGTCGTGCCAGTGCTTCGGTTTGCTTTTTGAATGAAGATGTTCGCAAACGTGAAAATCTGATTGTACTGAATCATGCTACTGCTACCAAGATCTTATTCTCTTCCGATAAAACCGCCGAAGGTGTCACATATATTCATAATGGTGTGTCTAAACAGGCTTCCGCAAGTAAGAAAGTTATTGTTTCGGCAGGAATTCACAGTGTTCAATTATTATTGTTATCAGGGATAGGTTCCCGCGAAACGCTCGAGAAATTTGATATTCCGGTTGTGTATGAAAACAAGAATGTAGGTGCCGATCTTGCCTTCGATGATTATTGCCATGCCATATTTAAAGTCAACGAATCGGATGCAAAAGAATTGGCAACCAACGACCCGAATGCAAAATGGATAGGAGGAGCTTTTCTACCGGATCCTCGCGGTTCCCGTAGTTCGCAAGAGCGGAGCATACAGATATTTATTTCGGACATGGGCAACGGTATGGTTAACTTCGGTTTGCTCAATGTGAATCCTAAAAGTCGAGGATTCAGTACCATTTTGAGTGATGATCCGTTAAAAGTAATATCGGTGGATTATCAATTTCTTAGTAATCCTGATGACTTGGAACTATTGAAAAGCATGCTTCGGGAATATATTGCACGTATCGGGGAAGAATTACACAAGATTGATCCGGCTTACGAATTGATTTCACCGACAAAGGAGGAGTTGGCGGATGATAACAAACTCAAGGCATTCATTATAAATGGTTTTACAAATAGCTTCCACGACCAATGCGCATTGCGTATGGGCAAAGAATCAGAAGGCGCTGTGGTAAATTCTTCCGGCGAAGTATATGGTGTAAAGAATTTAATTGTTGCAGATGCTTCAGTTATCCCTTATCATGTTGACGGCAACACTTCTGCTCCGGCTTATTTAATCGGTTCTATTATTGCGGAAGAAATATTGTCTAAATAGGATTCAATAATTTTTATTAATTAGTTAAAGTAAAAGCCACGACTTATTGTAGTTGCGGCTTTTGTTGTATATTTGATAAGCAGGATGTTTTTTTGAATGAAAAAAGATTAGAAGATTTAAAGAAGTTAAACTTTAATTTCAAATTATGAAAAACAAAATGAATGTCATGTTGTATGAATTCATTTTGAAATGATTAAGGTTATGCTTAATAGGGTGTTTAGATGAATTTAATTAGGCAAATCAATTTAATTTAAGTTCATTTTTAGCCTCACTTATAGTTTGGTCGCAATAGATGTTTAACTGAGTTTCAAAATCTACATTATTTTTTTTAGCTGTTTCAATTATTTTATTTTTATCTTCATTAGATAATAAAGTGTTTTTTATAAAGTCAACAGATTCTTGATGAGTTCTTAACCTTTCAATCCTACATAGTAAGCTATAGGTGTCATATTCACATATTTCGTCATAAAACATACAAATTCGGACGGAAGTTATCAAAGGTCTTTCTTTACCAAAACCCGGAGTATTATCTAACAAAAATATCTTGCCTTCGTCAAGCTCATATACAGATGAATAATTTATTTGATAGCCCTCGTTCAATAATATTTTAATATAGAAATTGGTTCCCTGTTTGTACCAAACCGTAATAAAATTCACTTGATCATTTTCTTTATCAATATATTTCCTAAACTCGTCTCTTAGAAACAATTTGACATTTTTATTTTCCAATATTTCATATTTAAATTGTTTATGAACATCCATAATATTATAATATATCAATGGAGATATTAGAATAACTGCCGTAATCACTTTGATAACAGGTTTCTTTATAAATTTTATAATAAATGAGATAACCTGATAAACAGAAATCGCAGCTAATATACTCCAAAACGGATATTCGGGTAACATATACCATAATATCCTTGTTTTAAGAAGCGAAATTATAAGCATATGAGATACTGCTAATATTGCAGATGCAATAAAAAGTTTCTTTATCCGGGAGTTTTTTTCGAAGAATGTAAATATTATTCCGAAAGGTATTGTATAGATCCATATTCTGAAGGCGAAATTTTTTAAATTCTTAAAATATGCGTCAAAAGTAAGAGCATGCCCTTCTATAACAGAAAAAGCTCTTCCTCCAAATTCATTTTCATATACTATTTTAAGATATCCCGGAGTAACAATTTCCCTGTAAATATAATAGCTGCCAATTACTACTATCGGAATCAGAATAGCAAAATAAAAATGTTTATTCTTTAATAAATCTATTGTTTGCTTGCTTAAAAGTAAACAAATTAATAGTCCCGGTAAAAATAATGAGGAAGCGGAACTTTTTGTCATAAAAGCCAGACTAAAAGCAATTGTTGTTAAGTATAAATATTTTATTTTTTTTGAATGTAAATAATACAGAAATAATAAGGTAAATATTGTAGAAAAAAGCATTAACATTCCTTCGTATTCGGCATATCGTACTCCATGGAAAGATATAAGTCCTCTGGTTGTTATAAGTACAAAAGCCGATAAAAAAGCCAGCAGTTTCGATTTAGTTACTTTGCTGATGTAAAAGAAAAGAAACAATACTGTTAATGTTGTACATATCGCACTGGGCAGCCGTATTGCTAATTCTTTGGGGCCTAATATTTTTATGAATAATGATTGGGTTATTATTAATAGAGGAGGCTTTGTATTCCATTTATCGGGTTTACCGTTATAAGTAGTGACAAGGAAATTATTACTTTCACTCATTTCTAATGCATTTACGGCGTTTCTCGACTCATCCCATAAATTAAGAGTTTTTCCTCCTAACTGGTTAAAGAAGAAGAAATAACAAAATGTAAGAAGCACACAGGTAAAAAATATATTTTCTAAAAGATTTTTGTGTGGGTTTATTTTTAATTTAAGAGAAGTCGTCATACTATCAAAATATTTTACTATTATTTTTATCTATCGTTCAAAAAGTACGGATTCAATATTATACATTGGTCTTTCTTTAACTTCTGTATATATTTTTCCAATATATTCGCCGATAATGCCTAAGGAAATAATAACTAAGGATCCGATAAACCATAAAGACAGCATTATTGATGTCCATCCTTGTATAATATTTCCCATGAAATATGAAACTAAAATATAAATCAAAGAAATAAAACAGATTATTAAGCTTATTATTCCAACAACTAATATTATCCTTAACGGTTTTATACTAAAAGAAGTTATTCCGTCTAAAGCAAAATTCATCATTTTACGAAATGGATATTTCGATTCTCCGGCAAATCTTACATCTCGTTTGTAATAAACATTATCGGTTTTATATCCGATAAGAGGCATCAAACCTCTTAAAAATAAGTTTCGTTCTTTGTATTCCATCAAAGCATTTAAGGCTCGTGCGCTCATCAATCTATAATCGGCATGATTATATACTGTTTCAACTCCCAGCGATTTCATTAATTTATAGAATCCCAAAGCTGAATTTCTCTTAAAGAAAGTATCCGTTTCTCTTGAATTTCTCACACCATAAACAATATCATTTCCCTCAGCAAATTTATCAACCATTTCTTCGATTACATTTACATCGTCTTGTAAATCCGCATCTATGGAAACAGCAGCATCACATTTGTCGGAAGCGAAACTTAATCCGGCTAATAAGGCTTTTTGGTGGCCTACATTACCTGCTAAGTTCAGTCCGCTGAAAATATTATTGTACTCATGTAACTCTTTAATAATTTTCCATGTATTGTCTTTACTCCCGTCATTTACAAATAAGACATAGCTGTCTTTTGTTATTTTGGAGTTATCGATTAATTTATTTACGATAGAAAAAAGTCTTTTTGAAGTTTCACGTAAAACTTCTTCTTCATTGTAGCATGGTACGACAATTGCCAGGGTTATCATAAATTATTCTTTTGTTTAAAGGTAATGAAACGATTCAGAAAATAACTGGGGATAGTATAAATAATCATTGCAATAACTTGTGAAATATATTCTTGTAAATTTAGTTTTTCAACCATAACTTTGAGACTTAGAAACTGTATTCCGAAGCATAATAAAAACACCAGTAAAAATAATACTATTTCTTTTAGCAATTCGTTCGACTCTCTTTTTTTAAATACCCAATTCTTATTCCATATAAAACTGTTTATTAATCCGATGACATAACCTATTATGTTTGAAGTGTCGTATTTCAGATTGAATAAATACATGCAAATAGCAATAACAATCAATGAAACCAATGTGTTGATAATACCGACAATAAAATATTTTATCAGACTGATATTATTTTTTATTAGTTTCTTTATTTGCATAATTAGATTTCTTTTATATTGGAATTGAGTTATTTACTTAATAAAATTATTTATTCTTAATTTTGGGGTGTATACAGCAATTTGTTATGTGGAATATTTCGCCAGATGTTTTTATTTTTATGCATAGTATTAAATCGTATTGATGATTTTTTATTCATATTAAAAACACTTTTACATTAATTTTACAAAAAATATTGATATTTTGGCAAAGGTAAAATAAAATATTTACAAAATTATAGGTATAATAAATATTTTTTAGATTAAGGAATAGGTGGGCTTCTGAAAACGATGTTCTTAGACTGTTTTTTGTAGTTAATAAATACATTATATGATGCATGGTTGGTATTATATATAAAATTGAAACAAACTTTGTTGAGGAGCACTTTTTGTAAATAATCTGGATACAAAAACAATAGAGTATAACCAAATGATCGTTAAAAGGAATGCAAACTTTACAAGTTTAATAAAAACAAATATGAATTGCAAATTAAAATTTTAACTACATTTTGCTATTTGTATCTTTTCTGTATATTTGCAAAGTGTTTTTAATGAAATTAAATTTAATATATTATGAAAAAACTTATTTTTAGCTTAATAGCTGTTATCTGTATTTCTATAAATTTGAATGCACAAGATGCTAAAAAATTACCTTCTGTCAATATTAAAACCATTGATGGAAAATCTTTTAATACTTCCGATATTAAAAATAATGATAAACCCATTATTATAAGTTTCTGGGCATTGTGGTGTAAGAATTGTATTAAGGAGCTTAATGCAATTAAAGATGTTTATGAAGATTGGCAGGATGAAACAGGTGTTGTTCTTTATGCTGTTTCTATTGATGATGCACAGAGAAATGCTAATGTAAAGTCTTTTGCAAATTCTAAGGAGTGGGAATATGAGCTTTTACTAGACCCTAATCAGGATTTTAAAAGAGCTTTGAATGTCGGGAATATTCCTCACACATTTGTTTTGAATAGTAAAGGCGAAATTGTTTGGCAACATACAAGTTATTTCGAAGGTGCCGAAGACGAACTTTATGAAGTAGTAAAAAAAGTTGCAACCGGAAAGAAAATAGATTAAACTTATTTTATCTTAGATTTATATGAAATTTAAATATTTTATTGTCTTTTGCATTTCATTGTCCTTCGGTTCAATGTTAAGTGCACAAAATTTATTTGAGTCGGCATCTGTTAGCGGAAGCTTACAATCTGATGCGCAATTTTATTTTCAAGATAAGGCTTTAGGTATCACAGAGGAAACGATGGACGGAAAGCATTTTGGAATGAATACTTTTGGTGAATTAAATTACTCGGTCGGAAAATTTAGAGCAGGGGTTCGTTTCGAAGCTTATACACCACAATTGAACGGCTTCGATTCAAAGTCAAAAGGTTTTGGTTTACCTTTCTTTTATGCGGCTTATAGTAATAAATATATTGATGTAACTATTGGCGATTTTTACGAACAGTTTGGAAGCGGATTGGCTTTGAGAAGTTATCAGGAGTGGAATCTTGGTTATGATAATGCGATCAGAGGCGCTCGCGTTGCCGTTATGCCATACAAAGGAATTAAGTTAACTGCTCTTACCGGTTATCAAAGATGGTTCTGGAATAATTATGTTAATATGCAAAACTATTCTTCTTCACGTGGTTTAGTTAGCGGTTTCGACGGCGATTTCTTTCTTAATGATATTTTTAATATACAGGGAAGAACTCAGATTACACTCGGCGGAAGCTTCGTTACTAAGCATGAAACGGATTTGAATAAAACTATTTTGATAGGAGATTCATTATATCAGTTAAATTTACCTGAAAATGTAGCAACGGGTGCCGGAAGAATCAATATAACTCATGGCGGTTTCGGTTTCTCGGGCGAATACGCTTATAAAATAAATAATCCTTCGGCTTATAATAATTATATTTACAGACCGGGCCAGGCGTTATATTTAACCGCTTCATATTCTATGAAAGGCTTCGGCGTTACCATCGCTGCTAAGAGAATTGATAATATGAGCTATAAATCTAATATGGAAACAACTGATAATGCTCTTGATATTAACTTTATCCCGCCATTAAGTAAACAACATCATTATAGTTTACCTTCTTTATATCCTTATGCAAGCCAACTTAATGGAGAAATGTCTCTTAAAGGAAATGTAATTTATACTATTCCAAAGAATACTAAGATCGGCGGAAAATACGGAATGTCTATAGAAGTTGATGCAACTTTTATTTATGATATTAAGAAAGAAGCGATTGATGATTCTACTCCAATAGATCAAGCCGGAACTTTAGGTTATAATTCACCGTTCTTTGCTGTTGGTGATAATAATTTATACAGAGATATTAATGTTATTATTACCAAAAGATTTTCTAAGAATTGGAAAGGTATCTTCACTTATATAAATTTATTGTATGATAAAGATAGGGTTGAAGGTCATGAAATAGGAGAGTATGGTATTGTAAAAGCAAATATCGGTATAGCAGATGTTTCGTGGAAGATAAATTCAAAGAATACTTTACGTGCCGAAGCTCAAATGTTATTCACAAAACAAGATAAGGGTAATTGGGCTACATTAACCTTGGAATATACTTTAGCTCCGCATTGGTTTATAACTATCATGGATGAGTATAATTATGGAAATCCTGACAAAGATCAAAAATTACATTATTATAATATATCTGCCGGTTATGTTTATAAATCAACGAGAGTATCGGTTGCTTATGGTCGCCAACGCGAAGGTTTACTTTGTATTGGAGGTGTTTGTAGATATGTTCCTGCTGCAAGCGGAATATCTCTGTCTTTAAGTACTTCATTTTAATCAAAATATAACTTTAGTATGAAATTAAATTTTTTAAAATATTTTATTCCGATAGTGATTGTTTCATTATTTGTTGCTTGTGATGTTATTCCTGAAAATTCTTATTATACCCCGATTGAAAATCCGACTGTAAACGCAAATAAACGTGTAGCTCTTATAGAAGATTTTACGGGCCATAAATGTCCGAATTGTCCGAAAGCTGCTGAAGAATCAGAGAAATTAATTACAATGTACGGAAGTAAAGTAATTGTTATTGCTATTCATTCAGGAACCTTTTCAACACCTGTCGGACAAGGTTTCAATACAAACTACAGAACTCCCGAAGGAAATGAAATTCACAATTACTTTGAATTGCAATCATATCCTAAAGGATTAGTTAACAGAACTAATACCGACGGTGTGTTTTTATTGGATTATGGTCAGTGGGAAGCTAAAGTTGCAGAAATTGTAGAGCAAGATCCGCAAGTGAAGATTAATTTCGATCATATATATGTTTACGAAGGAGATTCCTCCACTGTACGAATTGGGGTTGTAACAAATTTCGTAGGTGAAGAGCTTATTCCTTCAAATCTTTGTGCTTTTATTATTGAAAGCGGAATGGTAAGCCCTCAAATTGACGGAACCGAAACTATTGAGAATTATGTTCATAATCACGTTTTAAGAACATCATTTGATGAGTCAGGTGCTTGGGGGATTGAATTGAGAGGTATTGGTGAAGAAACAAATATATTTAATGTTACTCTTAATGGTGCTTGGGTGCCTGAAAATTGCGAAATTGTAGTTTATGTTTATAATACTCAAACTATGGAAATTTTGCAGGCAGCAGCGCATCATGTAAAATAACTTTTTGGGTACTGCGAACAACTTTTTTACAACCATAATAGAGATGTTTTGTTGAAAGTTAGTTCATGAACTATATAGCGTTATCATACAAACAGCATTTTGCCGTTTGTAAAATTGAAAGATGATAGCTATGTGTTATTTATGGTTTTTGATGTGAATAGATTGATTTTGGTGAATCTTAACAAAACAACAGTCTATAAGAAAGCATGATACGGAATTTAATAAAAAATAACTTGAGGTACTATTGTCCTAATATTTAATTTTGAAAAAAATGTTTTTATGAAAAAGCCATTATTTATTTCAGTAGTTTGTCTGTTTATTGTATTTTTTGCAAGTTGTGAAAAAAAAGATATAGACTCTTTCTCAGAGCAATCTGAGCCTATTCTCAAAAGTGATACGCTTGGTTTCGCCAATGAACCTGGTAATGTAATAATTTTAGGAAATAAGCTTGAAAACGCGTATTCTGTTCAAAATATGACTGCTGCTTATGCCAGTTTAAAAGCTTCAAATCGCAACCCATTCTCATCACTTCCGATCAATCAAAACATTGCAATTGTCACAACGCATTTGTATATTTGTTTTAAGCCGCAAGATACGACGGAATACAATTACCTAATTGATAAATCCGGACTATCACTTTTTGCATATCCAATGGACTATGAAATAATCCAACATGGACTTTATTATGTAAGACCTGACGCAAATGAGGGTGATTTACCATGGTTATATACTACAATACCTGTAAATAAGGCAAATGACATTAATCTAAGTTATGACATATTAGATCATTGCTTTATTCCGGAAGAACTTTTATCAAATGAGATTGAAATCAGCACGTCAACTTTAGAAACATTGACTTTACTTGAGTTAACGGCTTTAATGCAAACTAATAATATTACTCAGGCAGAGTATAATGAGTCTTTGCTTGCCAAAGGATCAAAATATCCGACCGGTTACATAAAAGTCAGAAATACAAATACAAATAGTTTAGAAGGCGTAAAAAAAGTGAAAGTTAGAGTTCATAACATTGTAAAATGGTGTGAAGTTTATACTGATGAAATTGGTTATTATAAAATGTCTAAGTCTTATTTGACAAAAGTACATTATGCCACGATATTTGAGAATTCAACAGGATTTAAAATATGGGGTAATTTGGCTTTCTTGGCGCCAGCAAACTATGATATGGGATGGAATTCAAGTTCAGGTTTTAATAAAAATATTGAGACTAACTCTAAGGCATGGTTATGGTCTACAGTTAATAATGCTACTTATTTATATATAGAAAAAATGTGCCCTGCATTCAACATTACGAAACCACCAAGTGATCTGCGTTTATGGACAGTGCGATTAAATGGGGGTTGGCTGGGCTCGACACCTATGTTAAGAAGATTTCCGATAGCATCCGCTATGATTACATCATTCTTAAGCACATTTTCTGTAACACCTCACTTGCTTAATATATTTAATATTTTACCTGATATTTTTATTCTTAAGGACTTTACTGATACCAAACAGTGCTACTCTACAGTTTTCCATGAATTATCCCACGCCAGCCATTATGTAAAAGCGGGGAAGAATTATTGGTTAGCATATATTGAAGGTATTATTGCAAATAACGGTTATGGAACTAATGCTAATGGAACTAATGCCGGATATATTGGCGTTGGAGAAATGTGGGGGAATTATTTTGAATGGAGATGTATGAATAATACAACAATTTTAGGTAATGGATTTGGTTCTTCTTCGTTCCCAACTAATACATATTGGTTTAAGCCTGAAATTATGAAACAATTACAAGAACCACCCTGTAATCTTACTACAAAGCAAATATATGACTGTCTTACTAGCGATGTTACAAATCATTCACAATTTAAAACAAAATTAATTAGCAAATATGGAAACTCTCAGCAAATCACACAAGTCTTCACAAATAATGGTTTCTAAAAGTATAATTATTACCTTATTTGTGATATTACTATCTTATTCCTGTAAACGTAACGAGGAAGCAACCAATCGCCTTTTTGTTGAAAACGCTA
>JAISNV010000008.1 GCA_031276035.1 Bacteroidales bacterium
GTCCTGTCTGCTTATTGTGTATAAAAAATAGTGATAATGCCGTTTATCAGGGTATTGTGTATATACCTTTATTATCCAGTAATCGCTGTTCTCATCATAAACTTCCGAAAAGAAAGTGGCAGTGTCTTTTTTAGTTTTACCGGACGAAAATCTAATATATTCAGGAAAAAAGGATACGGAAAAATCTTTTCCCCCTACGGAAAAATCATTTTCTACCATAATTTTTGTTCTGTCTAGCCATATTAATTTCACATCCCAATTGAAAAACCGTTTTTTATCGTTTCTCACTCTATCCAAAAAAGTTTCAATCAAAGCATAAACTTCTCTTTCTCCTCCTTTTGTCGTATTTTCTTCGACATGTGTTAAATAATACATTTTACTTTTTGCTTTCTGAAAATTCGCAAACAAATTATCAATTGCTTTATTTAATAAATAATTCGCACGATTCGGCGAAATAACAACTTCACTCAATTCGGTAACATTTGCAGTCAAATATACAACGCCGTTATTTTGCAACGAATCGGACTGTATTTTGAACGAACTGTATGACAAATGCCTGAAATAAACAGTTTCCGGCTGATTAATCTCAAAATCATATTCTCCTTTGTCGTTTGTTATGGAGATTTTGCCGCTCGAATGTATTATTACATCTGAAACTGGCTTTTGTGTTTCTTTATCAAGAACTTTTCCCGTTACTTTTGTTTGGGAAAAGACAATCGCAGGGAAGATGATGAACAGTAACAATAATCTTGTTTTCATAATACATTTTTATTCATTTAGTAAAAGATTTGTCTGCTAAAGTTTATTCCAGAATCCCGGAGAAATCCGCATGTTCATAAATTAATTCCCAGCCAATTAATGATAAAAGCGCTAATATTATTAAATGCGTGAATACCGGCAATCAGCCAAAATGCCCGTACAGGACTGTATTTGTTCATATAGAGAACATACCCAAATGCAAAAACAATCCCCATCATACCGGCACATATGGCATAAATTACATTATATATTGCGTGTAACAGTCCAAATAGAAATCCCGATAAAACAACAGTCGTGAAATAATTGAATTTACATGCTTTATGAAATAACCATATCAGAAAAGTCTGACAAAGCAAAGTTTCGATAATGGGAGCTATAATTCCTCCGGATATAATATTCTGAAGCAATGATTCCGAATAATCATAGGCAAGAGGTTCGTCGTCGGCAAAGTCATAAATTAAACCGTAAATAATAAGAGGAACGACCGGAGCAAATTTAACTGACAGTATGAATAACAATAATGAAAACCACAACGGTTTTGTGTATATTTTTAAATATATCTTTTTCAAAAATCTTGTTTGCATAATGCATTTTGCTCATTTAGACAGGGATTGTTTGAAAAAGTTTATTGGAGTACATATTTTTTCCAAAAGCCCGGAGAATCGGGAAGTTTGCTTTTGAATAAAACATCCTCATGTGGACGTAATATTTTCTTTTTCTTCTTTATATCATTATCCGACACATTTTTCACTGCATGTGTCAATACTTTAAAAGTTATCTCGTATGGAGCGTCAGTAAATATTTTATAAGTCATAAGATGCTGAATTTTATCTAAATAATACAATTCGGATGTGTTTTTGACAAACTCGATAGTATGAAAATGGTTGACTATAGAATAGTTCACTCCTTTATATTCCTGTTCTGTTAACACATCTGAATTTGAATAAGATTGGGTAAGTATTTTTGTTAATGTCGTATCTTTCCTGTTTATTGTCCATAGAGAATAACTATAGTGGTTATTGTCAATATGTTTCGGATGTATTTTGAATATCAGTTCTTCCTCATTGTTCTCATAGATTTCAAGTTTTGCAGCAGTTGTATCCTTAGTCGCCACAGGAAATTTTAAATTGTCTTCAAAAAAACGTACTGTAACAATGTTCCCGTTTACAATGAAACTCTCTTCATTCGTGCTTTGTCTGTCTAACTGAGTAAAATTCAAATCCCACTCTAAAGATTTTCTTCCTTTGATGTCGATATTGGACAAACTTGCCTCTATCAAAGCATATATTTCTTTTTCTCCTCCTGTTGTAACATTTCCTTTGATATGGGTTAAATAATGTGTTTTAGTTTTCTTTTTCTGGAAATTTGTAACTAAATTGTGAATTGCTTCGGATAATAAATCCGTGGCATTAGATGAAATAACGACCTCGTCCAATTCTGTTATATTCGGAGTTAAATATACTGCATCATTATTTTGCAGCGAATCGGACTGTATCTTTAATAGATTATACGATAAATGCCTGAAATAAACCACTTCCGGCTGATTAATTTCAAAATCATACTCTCCTTTGTCGTTTGTCATGGAGATTTTGCCGCTCGAATGTATAATCACATTCGAAACAGGCTTTTGTGTTTCCCTATCAAGAACTTTACCCCGTATCTTTATTTGGGAAAAAACAAACGCAGGACATAAAATGAATGCTAATAATAATAATTTTATTTTCATGATATTGTAATTATGTCCGTTTAGACAACGATTACGTCTTAAGGTTTAACGAATCGGTTGAATAACATGCAGTGATTTTAAGGTTTTACATATTTTT
>JAISNV010000009.1 GCA_031276035.1 Bacteroidales bacterium
TCATATACTCCTAACAACTATATTTCCACAATAATCACACAATATTATATAAATGATGAATGGCAAGATAATGCAAAAAGAACTTATTTATATGATATCAATAATAATTTGACAGAAGATATATTAAGTTCAGATTATTTTGATTCTACAAAATTTCTATATGAATACGATGAAAATAATAACGGAATAAAAGGAGGATATTATGCCATATATGGAGACGAGTGGGTTAATGGTCAGTCAAATATAGAAATGTATTACAATAATATGCAAAGTACTTATAATGATACTAGGCAATGTTGTTTGATAACTATCTCCTACACCAAAACCCCTAAACCCGCCGGCATAGAAGAAATAGAACCATCAACATCAGAAATAGCCATCTACCCTAATCCATCAAAAGATTATATTAATATTTCAGTGGAAAATGATGAAATAGAAAACGTTCAAATCTACAACCTGACCGGTAAATTAGTAAAACAAGAGAAATCAAACAAAATCAATATTAATGATTTGCCTGTAGGAATGTATATTATTAAGGTTGAGACGGATGGTGGAAATTGTATTAAGAAAGTTATTAAGGATTAAGCTTAATTATGAAAATTTAGAAATATGAAGTAAGAAGTTGATGAAGGATTATTTAACATTATCAATAATCTTTCACCAATTTCAGTATTTCTAATTGTAAATAGCATTTATCACATTCAAAAATAAAAAACATTTTTCAAGCCCGTTTCCGGATTGAAAATTCCAAACTTCATCAGGTTGTGCAAGTCTGCCTTCACTATAAATAGATTTATTAGGTAAATCTAGAATTATCTTGTGGATTTCTTCAATGCTTTTATCTCTTAACGCTTCAACTGAAACCGGATTACGCTCAAAGACTGCTTTTATAAAAGGTTCCCAAGCAATATTATCCATATCGCGATAAACATATAAGGCAAAATTAGCCGATTCTATTTCATTTTGTTTACTTCTTACATAAGAAATAATTTCTTCCCTTGTCATTAAAGGGTTAATTGCTAAAATTTCCTCCTTAATGTATTCTTTATCAGAACCGGGCAAATCAGGAACAACATTAATGTACTTTTCAATTTCATCAAAAAGCGTATCCATCTTTGAACAACCTTCGGGAATATACATCGAATAAAAATAATTTTTAATGGTATCAAATTCAGCGTGGGGATTTTCGTTTAAAAAATCTTCAAAAATATTGATAAGAATTTTTTTATTATCGGGCATTGCGTGAAAATCTCTCGGATCCATTTCTTCGAATAAGGCATTCTTACTATTTGAGGCCAATGAATTTTTGCTGTTCAACTGATATTTATAGATTGTTTTAAAATCTATATAGCATTCCTTTCCGTTTCTAAAATGTTTATATTGAAAACAATCCCAAAATTCGGGTTTTGTTCTGATATAGTTGATAAAAATCTCAAAATTGAATTTCGTATGTAGAAAATTAGTGAATAGATGTGTAAATTCTTGATAATATGATTTGAAGATAGTTGCTTCTTTATAGAAGGTATGTATATAACCGGTTATATGCGACACTATAGTAATTTTTTCATTTTCGATAGCACGTCTTGCTTTTGCCGATAATTCCGTAGCATTAAACCACATTTTCTTTGTAACCAACCTTCTGTTGTTTGTTAAAAAGCCTTCTTTTTCGGCAATAAATCCTTGCGAATGTAATGGCGTTGCGATAAGAAAGATTTTTTCCAAAGGAATTTTTCCTATGACAAACAGTGCGGCAGCGTAAAGTGTTACTAATGAAACACATTCTCCGGCGCCCATATTGTATTCCGGTTTATTTTTGAAAGCCATCATAGCTTCAATAGTTTCGGTTTTCCAATAAGGAATAACCTCCGAATCATACTTATCCAATCCGAAATGTCTTCTGATATCAATGCTGAAATAATATTTGTCGCCTTCATAACCGAAAAGCGCATTTGATTGCCTCAAGGCATCCATATCAATAAAACTACTAAATCTTTCAATCTCGCGTTCTTTTGTAGTCAATCCCCAAGTATCCAGATCAAGATTAAAAACAGTATTATCCATAATATACTGTTTAATTCTGTTTATTCTATAATTTACAGAGCGTTTCTCAATGCCGTCAAACCAAGAATCTTTTGCCCATTCCCAAAGAATCGGTGACATTATGTTTGAGATTACGAGCGGATAAAATAATTCTGGAAAAATAAATATTTCCATATCCGACAAGGTAAAGGCTGAAGAAAGTTGTTCAAGCTCTTTTTCAGAGAAAAGCGTTTTTATATTAGCTTTTTGAGTTTTATTTTCGTCCATAATTATTTAGTAGAAAGATTAATAAACCGTCCACGTTTTTAATCCTTCATCGGTAAATTCATATCTTTGATCGTAACCGCCATTATAATTTTTGAGAGCATCAATAACTTTGTATCGACTTACCGATGGGCAGTAAAAGAACATAAATCCGCCGCCGCCTGCACCGGAAACCTTGCCGCCAGTTGCTCCCGCGGCTTTTGCAATGCTATAAATATTATCCAAATGTTCATTCGTTATTTCTTTTGCCATCTTCTTTTTGTTTTGCCAGCTGATATCCAAAATTCTACCTATATCATCAATATTACCTTTTAATAAAGATTCTTTCATTTCCAATGCGGAAGCTTTTAATTCGTGCATAGCCGAAATAGATTCTTCATTTTTAGATGAAACATTTTTTACCTGAGATTCGATGATTTTGGAAGATAATCTGCTGGTTTCAGTATAATAAAGCACTAAGTTGTGCGATAATTCGTCTTTATATCTGTTTTTAACATGTAAAGGATTAACAATAACATTGTCTTTGATGAATTCCATGAAATTAAATCCGCCGAAAGTAGCGGCATACTGATCCTGTTTACCGCCTGCCATATTCAAATCTTTTCTTTCAATATCATAAGCCAGACGCGCTATATCATACTCGCCAAGAGGTAGTTTCAACCATTCGGTAAATGCACCTAAGATAGAAACAACTAATGTTGAAGACGTTCCAAGCCCGGAACCTGCGGGTGCATCAACAAAAGTAGTTAGCTTAAATGATAGAGGTTTATCTGTAAAATCTTTTACAACCCTGTTGTAAACACCTTTCTGCAAAGAAAAATCTCCATCTGTCGGTAATATAGAATCATTATCAAATATTTCTGAGAAGTCTTTTTCCGGGTATTCGAAAATAATCTTTCCGTTATCCAAAGGTTCAATAGTAGCGTAAGCATACATATTTATAGTTGCATTTAAAATAGCGCCACCATATAAATCTGAATAGGGCGATACATCTGTGCCGCCGCCTGCCAAACCTAACCTTAAAGGTGCTTTGCTTCTTATTATCATGTTTTTTATGCTATCTGATATACTATTGCAAAAATACGACAATTTTTTGAAAATTTAAATTGAATATTTGATGCGGATGCAATATAAATTAAATTCTTATGTGTTTCAAAAGATTATATACATGATAAGCAAAATGTAAAGAGTTTAAAGTTTTGTTTATTTTATGATGTTCCTTAAAGATTTCTTTGATATTATTTGTTTAATAACTTCAAAGATTTATTAATACAAGACTTAAAGAAAAACCATCCGACATTCAAGAAAATTAGTAAAATAATAGACTATTTTATTAGAAAAGATTTTTAGTTATGTCGGAAAACGGTCCTTGTTTTTCAATATATATCTTTTATGATAAAGTAAAAAATCGATATTATAGCAGAGAGTCAATAGCATTAACCATATTCTCCCACGAATATTTTTCTTTTTCTATGAGGATGTTTTTTTCAAATTCTTGTTGGCGATTATTTTTGAAGAAATCATCAAGAGCTTGGGCAATTTCATCGGGATCCGTATTTACAACATAACCTACTTTTTTATCGGGAACTATTTCCGATAATCCGCCTACATCCGTAACCAACATAGATTTCTCAAAATGATATGCAATTTGTGTTACTCCGCTTTGTGTTGCACTTTTATAAGGCTGTGCCACAATATCGCAAGCACTGAAATAAATATTGACCTTGGAATCTGGAATAAATTCATCTCTCAAAATAATATCTTCTTCAAGATTATATTTTTTTATGAGCGATTTGTATTGTTCTTTATCTTCGTAAAATTCTCCCGCAATAATAAGTTTCACATTATCATTTGACTTTCTAAGTCTATAGAAAGCTTCGATCAACAAATCCAATCCTTTATAAGCTCTAATTATCCCGAAAAATAGAATATAACGGAAACTCGTATCTAATTCCAACATATTCAATGCTTCTTCTCTGTTCAACTTCAATCCGAAATTATCATACAAAGGATGCGGACATAATATTCTCGGTTTTTCTTTGTCAAATAATCCCAGATCATTTAAAACAGATTTAGACATTGCAACGAAGCCCTGAGTTGAATTTACAAAATAACGAACGAAAAGTTTATCGGCAATTCGTTTTTCATGAGGAATAACATTGTCTAAGATAGAAATTACTTTAGTTTTATTGTTTTTTCTTACAATCCTTTCTATAGTTCCGAAACAGGGCGCCATAAAAGGCAACCAAAACTTTGTAATCATTATATCGGCATTGAGTTTTTTTATTTCCCTGCCGATTTTTATCCAGTTAAAAGGATTAATAGAATTGATTTTCCTGTGTATATGAAGATCCGCCGGAGGATTTTCTATAGAATATTGACTCTTTCCTGGAAATAAAAACTTCGGATACTGTAGAGTAAAGGTAAAGATTTGTACATCATTGTCTTGATGAAGATATTCTCTTGCTAATCTTTCGTTAAAAGCAGCAAGTCCGCCACGATACGGATAAGCCGTGCCGACAATAATGATTTTTCTTTTACTCATAAGCTTTACCTGCAAACATGCAGAGTGCTTAATTTAATAATGACGCAAAGAAATCCGAATCTCTTTGCGTCATTTTATTTTAATTCTTGTATTATTATTTCTTCTCAATATTGGGCAGTTCAAGGCCGTAACCCTTTTTCTTATCTTCGGCTTTCAACCATATTGATAAGATTAAAGCAAACAAACCTAAACTTGCAAAGATTAACATAGGAACAGTATAATTATAATCAGTCGGATTTGTTACTCCTTTATTAGTAACTGTTAAAGCCCAGCCGATTAACATAGGAAATGCCATTAATCCTATATTCTGTATCCAGAAAATAACCGAATAACCTGTTCCAAGATATCTGTTTTCCACTAATTTAGGAACTGATGGCCAAAGAGCAGCAGGAACTAATGAGAAAGAAACTCCGAGTAATAAGATTGCTGCATAAGCAACGCCTTTTGTAAAATATTGTTCGGGAGTAAGGGCGAAAACGAGGTGACAGCAGCACATCAAGATCGAACCGAGCATTAACATTGTTGCACCTTTTCCTTTAGTATCTAAGAAAGCACCTAAAAGCGGAGTTAATACCATTGCTCCGATAGGGAACCATCTGAAAATATCGCTGGCAGCCTGATTACTAATACCTAATCGACATTCCAGCATATTTGCCGCAAATTTTTGGAACGGGAAAATTGCAGAATAATAAAGTACACATAAGAAAGCGACAATCAAGAAAGTTTTACTTGAAAACAACTTACCAATATCACTGATCTTAAACGGTTCATCCGGTTCAACGCCGCTTTCGCCAAGCTGTTTATCTAATTTTTTGTCCATGAAGCAATATGTAAGAATGCAGATAAAACCGACGACGAGAAGTAATGCGCAGAAAAGAACGGGTTTACTTACATTTATTCCGTCGGCAAGACGAGGAGAAAGACTGAAAACAGCAAACACTCCTAAACGTGCAATCGCCATTTCTATACCCATAGCAAGAGCTAATTCTTTTCCTTTAAACCATTTAACAATAGCTTTCGAAACAGTAACGCCCGCCATTTCAACACCGCAGCCGAAGATCATAAAACCTAATGCTGCTAACTTAGCAGATGCCGGAAAAGCAACCCACCATGAACTTAAAGCCGATTCTAATCCGGTTCCTACAAAATAATCACTAATAGCATAATATTTTATAAAAGCACCGAGAACCATTAATCCGGCAGACAATATAATACTGAACCTGATTCCCGTTTTATCCAAAATAATTCCGGCGAAAATCAAAAAGAAAGCAAACACATTTAAGAAATATTCGGAACTCATAAAAGTCCCGTAAGTTTCAGGTGTCCAACCTTTTGACGACTCGAGTAAACTTTGTAATGGTGATAAAACATCCATAAACATGTATCCGAAAAACATTAGTAATGCTAATAAAACAAGGGCAATCCAACGTACAACCGGAATGTCTTTCATTAATCTTTGTAATTTCTCTGTCATAATTATATTATTTTAAGTTAAATTAAATATAAAATGCAAATGTAATAAAATTGAATTATTATTAATTCAATTATTCATAATTAATTATCAATAATACTTTGATATAGTAATATATTGATATACTGATTTTTAATTTAAATTATGATGATTTTTAAGTATGAAAATAATAATTTTTGAATCTTTGAATAGTTTATTATATAAATTTTGTAATACAGAGAAGTTTAACCAAAATCAGTAACTTTTATTATTTTTGTGCAAAAATTAATATTTAACATGAGAAGTTTCGGTAGCGATAATCACTCCGGTGTACATCGGGATATTTTAAAATCATTAAATGATACAAATGATAATCATCAGATTGCGTATGGAGATGATATTTGGACAAAAAAGGCAGAACAAAAATTTAAAGAAATTTTTGGAGATAATGTCGAAACTTTTTTTGTCTTTAATGGTACCGGTGCAAACGTTATATCCCTGAAAACAACAACAAACACATTCAATTCCATTATTGCCGCAGATACTGCGCATATTTGTGTTGATGAATGCGGAGCTCCCGAATATTTTACAGGCGCCAGTGTTAAAGCGGTTAAAACTTCTAATGGAAAATTAACTCCGGAATCAATAAAACCATTATTAAGCGGATTTGGTTTCGAACATCATTCTCAACCGAAAGTTGTTTACATATCTCAATGTACGGAACTCGGAACTGTTTATACCTGCGAAGAAATCAAAGCAATTGCAGAATTAATTCACTCTCATAATATGTATTTGCATATGGATGGTGCCCGAATTGCAAATGCTGCCGTTTGTCTGAACAAATCATTTAAGGAAATAACTGTCGATTGTGGGGTAGATATCCTAAGTTTTGGCGGTACAAAAAACGGAATGATGATAGGGGAAACAGTAGTTTCTTTCAGGAAAGAATTATCGGAAAACTTAAAATATATTCGAAAACAATTGGCTCAATTATATTCGAAAATGAGATACGTTGGATGTCAATATTTATCTTATTTCGAAAATGATTTATGGTTTCGCAACGCTTCTAATGCCAACAGAATGGCACAACTTCTAAGAAAAAGCTTATTAGAAATATATAATTTCGATTTTACCCAAAATACCGATGCAAATATTTTATTATTAAAAATGAATAAAGAGATGATTGATAAACTTTTGAAAAAACATTTCTTTTACATTTGGAATGAAGAAATAAACGAAATAAGACTTGTAACTTCATGGGATACAACGGAACAAGACATTAATGATTTTATTTCTTCAGTTAGAGAAATTTTATAAATCAGACCTTATATTTATGCTTTACATCTACTTTCTCGCTATCCGGATATGTGAATCTCTTTCATAATAATTCTTAATTCCTAATTCTCAATTCTTAACTTTATATATCTTTGCTTTTTAATTCATTTTAATGAAACAATTATTCTGTATATTATTGATAAACGTAACATTTCTTGCATATACACAAGAAAAGAAGATTTTTTACGGACAATTACTCGATTCGTCCACACAGGCACCTATTCACAATGCACATGTTCTTAGCAGTTCAAAAGGTGCTACAATATCCGATTATCACGGAAACTTTTCAATATATGTACTTGGCGATGACACATTAACAGTTTCATGTATAGGGTATCAAAAAACAAATATTCTCGTGTCTAACTATAAAAATTTTGAAAACAATAAAGTTATATTTCAAATTACACCTATTATATATACTTTAAGCTCGGTTGAAATCCCTTATGCTTATTCTGTGGTGATTGTTCCTATGGATAAGAAGGAAAAGGTTAATATAGAGGGTGTTGCTCCCTTAAAGAATGAAATTTGGCATAAGAAAGTCAATGATGATATTAATATAAAGTTTCAAAAAGAAAATAACATAGGGAAAAGTGAAGTTCCTGAACTACAGTACTTCGGGATAGGAGTAACAATTGATGGATTTCTTAGCGGATTGATAAATAAGGAAACGAAGAAAGAAAGAGATACTAAGGAAGTTATTGAAAATGATAAAAGAACATCTTTTTTTGATACTTATATGAAGTCCGATGAGCTTAAAAATATTTTAATGAGCGAACCTTATAATATGTCTCAAAATGAATATAAGAATTTTGTTGAGATATTTATTTTAAAAGCCGGAAAGATAAAATTTGCGACAAATGAATACGATATTCTGCAAGAAATAACAAAAAATTTGAAGTCGAATAAATGATTCTTTACAAAAACCCCCAATTCTTCTTAATTTAATATTCTGAAAATTAGTATTTAAAAAGAATTTTAAAATATTTTTCTAGAAAATGTTTTGAAATTAGAAAAAAGGTGTATCTTTGCACTCACGTTTGCAAAAGATAGAAGTTTTGCAAATCTAGATAAGTAAGAAGAAAGATATAAAAAGTTCTTTGACATAATTTAAGCACAAAAGACCTGTGGAGCGACCTGTTATTTATGAATAGGTATTTCATTAATTAAATGAGATTATCTTGACATAGCATAAAGGCAATGGTAATAAT